>NZ_CP123781.1:2100000-2342500 GCF_029909415.1 Minwuia sp. IMCC3009 | reverse complement strand
TCCAGCGGTGCGATCTCGCGCCGGGTGAAATCCCCGATCCAGTCGAGTTCGCGCTGGAATTCCGGATCCGTTTCAAATGACCACATCAGTCTGCCCCTCCCACGAGATGATGCGCCGTTCATGCACCATATCGGACGGCCATGCCAACAGGTTGGCTATGCGGGGTCCGTTCCGTCGGCTCTCCGGAGCCAAAGCTCGGCGGCAAATCCGCAGCCTGGAGCCGTCTCGAATTCGAGCCGGGTGTCCAGTTGCTTGGCGAGCAACCGGCAGATGGCAAGGCCCAGGCCGACGCCTTCGATCTGCTCGAAGTTCTTTCCCTGGCTGGTATTGCGCTCGAACGGCCGGAGTACGCGTTCAAGCGTGGCTGCGTCCATGCCATTCCCGTTGTCGCTGATCCGTATGGCAACCGTATCGGCTGTGCCGCTGACGATCCGAACCCGGATCCGTGCCTCCTCACCGGCATATTTCGCGGCATTGGTCAGCAGGTTCTGCACGATCTGCCGAATGGCCCGATCATGGCCCATCGCGTACACGTGCCCGCCATCCTCGGGCTCGTCGAACGCCAGGTTCCGATTCGGATAGGCGGCCTGGACCAGTCGGGTACTGTTGCGGATGATGCCGGTCAGTTCCACCGACTCCAGATCAAGTATCTGATCGGTTCCGGACAGTTGCGAGAAATTCAGGACCTCGTTCACCAGATCCAGCAGATGGTAGGCGCTCTTCAGGACCTCTTCCGTGAAGTCGTTCTCGCCGGCGTCCTTGTTGCGGGAGTTCTTTTCCTGCATCAGTTCCGAGAAACCGATGATCGCATTGAGCGGCGTCCGGAATTCGTGGCTCATGTGTGCCACGAACCTCTCCTTGGAACGATTGGCGGTGGCCAGTTCCTCGTTCAACCGTTCGAGCTGCGTCGAGCGCTGCCGTTCACGTGAGGACAGTCTCGTCGAGATATAGAGCGTCAGAACCAGAAAGGCGAAGAGAACGGTCAACGCCACCTGGTTGAAGCTGATCGTCTGTTCGAGGGACTGGCGACGACCGGCGTCGATCAGGTTCATCCGGCGAACCAGATCGACGGAAAGCTGGTCGAGACTGGGTTCGAGCGGACGCAGCTTTTCCTGCATCAGCCGCGCATGCGCCTGTGTGTCCGACAGGTCGGCATCTTGCAGCTCACGGGCAATCTGCGCGAACTGCTCCTCGACCCGGCCGACGATGGCCAGATACGGGGGATAGTCGGCGAGTTGCGCCAGGATGACATCATCGGACAGACGCGCCACCCTGCTGGCCAGAACGTCCATGCGAAGGTGCAGCAATCCCCGGGTCGGATCATCGAACAGTGCCGCCTGGGGGAACTGGACATCATGTCCTTCGCTGACGCGCCCGGTAACATAGAGTGTCTGGTAGTATCCGACACGCAGCTCCTCGATGGCCCAGACATATTCCTGCAGCGGTTCGAGGTTCTTCTGCTGGTTGAGTGTGAGTATCTGTCCGACGAAGGCCAGAACGGCCATCAGGCAGAACAGGCCTCCGGTCGCCGAGAAGATGTTCCATGACAGATACTGCTTCATCTTGCTACGGGACCCGATTGCCGGCTCAGCGCGGTCGCACTTCGATCCGGAACAGCTGCCAGATGGCGAGGCTCTGCACCTCCTTGACCGCCGAATCCGACATGGCATCGAAGTCGAACAGTACCCAGAAATAGCCCTTGTCATCCGGTTTCTGATAGGTTCCGTCCTGGGCCCACGCGAGGAACGCCTGTTGTCTCCATTCTGGCGGCAACTCGATATTGTAGTCGTTCAGGGCAGTGAGGGAGAGGTGGTTCGGTTCGTTTGAACAGTTTCGAGCCGTTTCTTAGGTGGATTTTCCGCTTGGTTATGCCGCCACCGGGATTGGTTGCAACTTGATGTGATATGCCTGATCGGGCGTTTGCCCTTCCAGCGATGAATGCGGTCTCCTTGTGTTGTAGAAGGCCAGGTATCGGTCGATGCCCTGTCGGGCGGCTGACACGCTTTCATAGGCGTGCAGATAGACCTCCTCGTATTTGACGCTGCGCCAGAGCCGTTCGACAAACACGTTATCGCGCCAAGCGCCCTTGCCATCCATGCTGATCTGGATGTCGGCGTCCTTCAGCGCCTTGATGAAGTCAATGGACGTGAACTGTGATCCTTGGTCCGAGTTCATGATCTCCGGCTTGCCATATCTGCGCAGGGCATCATTCAAGGCCTCCAGACACGGCGCTGTTTCCAGCGTCACCGACAGCCGCCAGGCCAGAACCTTGCGGCTGAACCAGTCCAGAACGGCGACCAGATAGACGAACCCTCGGGCCATGGGAATGTAGGTAATATCCATGGCCCAGACCTGATTGGGCTGCGTCACGGCCAGCTTGCGCAGCAGGTAGGGATAGATCCTGTGACCGGGCGCAGGCTTGCTGGTGTTCGGTCTGCGATAGAGCGCCTCAATGCCCATCGTTTTCATGCAGGTTGCCACGTGCAGCCGCCCGGCCGTGAAGCCTTCCTGCCGCAGCAACCCTTTCATCATACGGCTGCCCGCGAACGGGTAGTCCATGTGCAACTCGTCAATTCTGCGCATAAGCTTGAGGTCCGCCGCACTGGTCGGGCGCGGCGCGTAATACAGGCTGCCCCGGCTGATCCCGAGAAGCCGGGCTTGCCGTGTCAGGCTCAGCCTGTGGTCCGGGCCCGTCATTTCCTTGCGCTCGGCAACAGACCGGCCTTGTCGAGCGCGCCCTCTAAAAAATCGTTTTCCAGCGCCAGCTGGCCAATCTTCGCGTGCAGGGACTTTACGTCGATCTGCGGCTCTTTCGCGGCCTTTGGCGTGTCATCGAAGACACCCGTTACGCCCTCAAGCAGCTGATCCTTCCACTGCTTGATCTGATTGGGATGCAGGTCGAACTGCGTCGCCAGCTCGCTCATCGTCCTGTCGCCCTTCAGCGCCGCCAATGCGACTTTCGCTTTGAAGGCAGGGCTGTGGTTCCGCCTGGGTCGTCTTGTCATCTTCGCTCCTTCGTCCCGGCAACGCTGCCGGATTGGGAGCAGAAAATCCACCTAACTCAACTGTCCAGATTTGTCGGGCCACCTCTTTCAAATCCTCCAGTGCGAATCAAGCACTCAGAGAATCAGGCTCTTTCATGTAATTCAATATGTTGATTAGGTGCTGACCCTAACGCGCCCACATTAGATTTGCTCTGACAATGCCTCTGATTGGTGTCGTGACCCGAGCGGTCGCTGTTCTGAGTCAAATCAAGGCCGCAATATTTCACCCCAACTGATTCACCATCGGGGAGTGTCAAAAGGTTCCGAGCGGCAAGCCAATAATGCTATGCCTCAAGGCTCAAATGCCGCGAGTACCGCCCCGGCGTGGCCTGCGACGTCGACATCAAGTTGATCCCATTCGATGAGCCATTCTCTGTAGCTACAGCCCAGGAACCGGACATCGTCGCCAGCGACCGCCGCCCCGAACCGGGCAATCTCGTCGCGATGCAACTGCAGTTTCTCCGGCGCGATTGGCCTGTCGCCGCGCTTTGCAGGTTCGGCAAAGAGGTAGAGAAGCACTGGCGCCCTGCCCCGGCGACCGCCCTCGGTCACCAGCCCAAACGCATGCTTCACAAGTTGCGCTGCGTCGAGATGAACGAACTGCTCCGCACCAGAACGCAAGCGATCCCGCATTGCCTCGAAGCGCCGCATGTTGTTGCCCCAGACAGGCCGGTCATAGGTGCCAGAAAGCTTGACCTTCTTTATATCTCTGAATGGCTCGAAGCGCTTGCTCTCGATGCCGATGAGGGTCGTTGGCGTCTGGACCACAGCATCGAGCCAGGGATGCCTTCCCCCTCGCCACGGAAACCTCGCACAGAACTCAACATCGACCATCTCAGGCGTGCCGGAATGCGTCAGACCGGGGAACGACGGCAATCGTTCCGGGCATTCGATGAACCAGCCGAAACAGTTGACCGCAAGTGCCGCCGAACTCTCTGCACTGGAGAACTTGCCTGACTCAATCTCCTTACCGCCAGCTTTCGCCAGCCTGGCAATGAAGCGTCCCGGGTTTTCCGGAGGCTGTTTCATTTGGGTCATGCGACCATATCGAGGGTCTCTCGGTCGGCATAGTAGTTTGCTTCTGCCTCGGCGGGCGGGATGTGTCCGATGGGGCCGAACAGGCGGTGGTTGTTGAACCAATCGACCCAGCGCAGGGTCGCCATTTCGACGGCCGACACGCTCGGCCATGACCTCTGGCGCCAGATCACCTCGGCCTTGTAGAGGCCATTGATCGTCTCGGCCAAGGCGTTGTCATAACTGTCACCGACGCTGCCGACCGAGGGCACGAGGTTGGCCTCCGCCAGGCGCTGGGTGTAGTTCATGGCAAGATATTGGCTTCCCCTGTCGCTATGGTGGATCAGGCCATCCTCGGGGCCGGGTCCGCGGGCATGGATCGCCTGCTCCAGGGCATCGAGCACGAAGCCTGCCGTGGCGCTGGTGCTGACCTTCCAGCCCACGATGCGCCGGGCATAGGCGTCGATTACGAAGGCAACGTAGACAAACCCGACCCAGGTATGGACATAGGTGAAGTCTACCACCCAGAGGGCATTGGGTCGGCTGACGCGGAACTCGCGGTTGACCTTGTCCAGGGGGCAAGGTGCCTTCGGGTCGCTGACCGTTGTGACCGTCGTCTTGCCCCGGCGCACGCCAGCCAGCCCCATGGCACGCATCAGCCGCTCCACGGTGCACTTGGCGACGGCGATGCCCTCGCGCCGCAGCTGGTGCCAGACCTTGCGCGAACCGTAGAGGCCGAAGCTGTTCTCGTGGACACGCCTGATCTCTTGCTTGAGTTCGTCGTCGCACCGGGCACGGGCCGGGCGTCTGCCGGGATCGGCACGGCGGGCCGCATGCTCGTGGTAAGAGGAAGGGGCGATCGCCAGTTCACGGCAGATCGGCTCGATACCCAGTTCCTCGCGGTGCGTGTCGATGAAGGACATCACCATTTGCCGTGGCGGTCGAGCTCCGCCTGAGCAAAATACGCCGAAGCCTTGCGTAGGATCTCGTTGGCACGGCGAAGTTCCTTCACCTCGCGTTCCAGAGCCTTGACCCGATCCCGGTCGCTGACAGCCTGCGCCGCTGGTCCCGCTCGTCGGCTCGCCTCCTCCCGGCACCAGCGGCGCAGCGTCTCGGTCGTGCAGCCGATCTTGCCAGCAATAGAGGTCATCGCCGCCCACTCCGACGGATAATCCCCACGATGCTCCGCCACCATCCGCACAGCGCGGTCGCGAAACTCAGGCGAAAACTTGTTCCTTGTTGCGCTCATCACAGCTCCTTCTCACAAATAGGAGCCTCCTGGAAACCCGGGACGCTTCAAAGACCGTTCCTGACGAAGACGGGGGCAGTGCCAGATGGTCCCTGGATCACCTGTTTGTGGACGAAAACGGCATACCAATTCTGGTTGAGGTCAAGCGGGCCTCCGATACCCGAGCGCGCCGGGAAGTCGTGGCTCAGATGCTTGATTATGCTGCAAACGGCGTCGCCTACTGGCCGGCGGCCGAGTTCATCGAAGAGTTCGAGCTCTCCTGTCGGGCAGACGGTATCGAGCCCGACGAGAGGCTTTCGCAATTCCTCGGCGATGAACTGGAAGGTGAAGAATTCTGGCAGCGGGTGGAAGCAAATTTGAAAGCGGGTCGGATCCGCATGGTGTTCGTGGCCGATGTGATCTCCAAGGAACTGCGCCGGATCATTGAGTTCCTCAACGAACAGATGAGACCGGCAGAGGTGCTAGCGATTGAAGTGGCTCATTATACGGATGAAGCTGGCACCAGAACCATCGTTCCGAGCGTCATCGGTAACACGGCCCGGGCAGCAAGCAACAAATCCACTTCGGGAAACAAACTGCCATCCATCTCAAATGCCGAGTGGATCGCTCAGCTTGCTGACAAATACGGCGAGCAGCATGGGATCGTCGCAGGACACATCGTCGAATGGGCCGAACGACATGGCTACGAAGCCGCCCCAACCAACACCCGGGATGCGATCGCTATTAGTGTTCAATCCAACGACGGCAAACGCGCATGGCCTTTATTTATAAGACGTTCCGGGGGGCGGCTTGAGATTGCCTTTCACTATCTGAAGTCGCGACCGGCCCTGGCGGATGTCAATGTCCGCCAAGGCTATCTAGATGAAATCCAAGCGATTCACGGGATCCAGACGACGACATCAAACCCTTCAGGAGTTCCGGCTATTTCATTGGACCAGATGTCTGAGCCAGGCGTGTTGCAGAGTTTTCTCGCTGTGGCGCACCGCATGAGCGAGGCCGCAAAACTGGCGGGGTGAGTGCAAATCCTTCAGTTGTGGCAGTTTGCCGGAAGAGGGAGACGTCGGCTCGGCATTGTCAGAGCAAATTCTGCATAGATTCAAACCTGTTTACCGCGCCCACGTCAGGTTTGCTCTGACAATGCCATCGACTTGGTTGGTCGATGTCCGGTCGAGCTGCTCCGGCGCGCGGGAGATCAGCGCTGAGGTATAGCCGCTGGATCCGAGAAACGGGCGCAGCCTGGCCTCCTTGATGTTTTGGTTCGGGCGGTCGCTGCTTATCGTCAAATGGTCCTCAAGTCGCCGCGGGTTGCGGCGCCCAAATCCAGCCTTCCGAAACCGGCGTCTCATTGGTCGGTGGCTCAAGGCGCTCTTGATTCAAATGGAAATCACGTGCGACGCGGGCGCAGATCTCTGCATCCTGTATATCTGACTCACGACCCGTTTTCGGGCCCTCTTCTGATCGCTGCCCAAGTCGGGCGCGACATAAAGCGGGATAAGTTTCGATCATTGTTAGGCAAACGCCATCAGTCCAGACACCCAGCGATATACGGTGCGGAGCGAAGCGGGATACGACATGCATGGCCTTTGTCGCCTGGCTGCCAATCATGTCCTTGATGGCCGACAAGGGGGTGATCCCCTCTGCGACCAGACGCCGTTCAGTTTGGCGGAAGAGGTAGGGATTTGCTGCAGATTGGTTGATCTCATTGATGGTATTGCCATCTGAAATTAGTCGGGCAAATGCATCCGGAAAGCCTAGCGGCGCATCAATCGCAAGCGTGGCATGTCGGGGTCTGTTTGTATGAGTAAGCGTACATAGCGTGCTGATTGAGGCCAGAAAGCTGGCAGGCGAATTCGAGCTGTTGATTGTATTGCGCAAATTCCCGCGCCAAGGCTGGCCCATGGCTTGCCTGTTTCCATCCACTACGAAGAGGGCATCGCGGCTGTTCGGGTTCCTATCGCAATTCCAGCCGCCGACATCCCAGCCAATGAACAGATGTTCGCGCGGTACTGCAGCCTCACTCATACCAACCAGACCTGACCCGTCGGCATAGTCTGCATCATATCTTGCTTGATCGCGCGGGCCTCAACGGCTTCGGCCTCTAACCTGCTCCCCTTAGACTCCGCGTTCATAAGTTGGCGCTGCTCACGTTCGACCGTCACCACAAGTGAATTCACGACAAGGTTGCTCCGAAGATATCCGTCTATTTTAGCATGCATCGGGGCATTGTCAGAGCAATCTGACCTCACCCAGATACAGCTCTGCTGCGCCGGGGCCAGATTGCTCTGACAATGCCCAAGCGTATGACGTCTGCACAGATCGCAGAGGCGCATCGGCGCGCCCGCGAATGGACCGAGGCGTTTGAGAACCGGAAGCGCTAGTCACTCCCCATCCTCGTCGTCCAAACCGCTACCCGAAAGCCCAATTTTTGTGGCGACGTATCGCTAAGCTATTGAAAGAAATCGTAGCGCGAGAAGGATTTGAACCCCCGGCACGCGGACTATGTGCGAGAGTGCAAGATGGCCGTTCGCCGTTACCCGTGTCGTTACCCCTGAGCCAGCAGAACACTTGGCAATGCACAGTTAACCTATTGAAATAAATGGTGCCCAGGGGCGGATTCGAACCACCGACACGCGGATTTTCAGTCCACTGCTCTACCAACTGAGCTACCTGGGCATCGCCGCTCTGGCTGATGGGGGCCGATCCGGGATCGGTACCTTGGCGAGCGGTCGGGAGGATATAGCCGAGAGCCGCAGGCCTTGCAACCGCCCTTCGACAGGGTTGTGCTTGATTCTGGTGGGCGATTTCATCATGTTGCGCGCCAAGCGGTCGGGTCGTGATGACCTGTCGCGCCGGGTTTCCTGAACAGGGTGCAGAATGGCCAAGGAAGAAGTTCTCGAATTTGAAGGGCATGTTGCCGAACTGCTGCCGAACGCGATGTTTCGCGTGCAGCTGGACAACGATCATGAAGTGCTGGCCCATACGTCGGGCAAGATGCGCAAGAACCGCATCCGGGTGCTGGCTGGCGACCGGGTGATGGTGGAAATGACCCCCTATGACCTGACCAAGGGTCGTATCACCTTCCGCTTCAAGTAAGCGCCGGAACAGGGCGGCAGATGCCACGCCTGATCCTAGCCTCCGCGTCGCCGCGTCGGCGCGATCTTCTGCGTCAGATCGGCCTGCTGCCGGACGATATCATTGCCGCCGACCTTGACGAGACGCCCTTGCCGGATGAAGCGCCGCAACGACTGGCGGAACGTCTGGCCCAGGCCAAGGCGGGGCACGTTCAACCCGGTTTCCCCGACGATTTCGTGCTCGCCGCCGATACGGTGGTGAGCTGCGGCCGCCGAATCCTGCCCAAGACCGAATCGCGGGAGGCTGCCGCCGCATGCCTGCGTCTGCTGTCGGGACGGCGGCACAGGGTTACCACAGGTGTCGCGCTCTATGCCCCCGGCGGGCGGATGAGCAGCCGCCGGGTGACGACGGTCGTGCGTTTCAAGCCACTCTCCGGCCCCGAGCAGCAGACATATCTGGATAGTGGGGAGTGGCAGGGCAAGGCCGGTGGCTATGCCATCCAGGGGCTGGCAGACGCCTTTGTCGCCAGTCTGAACGGCTCATGGTCCAATGTTGTCGGGCTGCCGCTGCACGAGACGGCGAATCTGCTGACCGGGCTGGGCTATCCCGTCTGGACGCGATCATGAAACAGGGCCTGTTCATCGACCGTGGCCCCTTCGAGACCCGCGTCGCGCTGATCGAGCGGGAGCGGGTCGCCGAGATTCATCTGGAACTGACCGGTGAACCGCCGGTCGCCGGAGCGGTCTGGCGGGGCCGTGTGACGGATCTGATGCCGGAACTGCAGGCGGCTGCCGTCGATCTCGGGCAAGGCGTCACCGGGTTCCTTCGCGCTGCGGATGCGCGCGTTCTGGACGGGACCGCCACGGACAAGCGTGTTCCCCTGAAGAAGCTGCTGCGACGCGGACAGACCGTGCTGGTGCAGGCGGTACGGGGTGCGGCGGACGGCAAGCAGGTGCGCCTGAGTGCCGACATCGCGCTGCACGGCCGCTATGTCAGCCTGTATCCGGTGCGACAGGGGACAGAGGTGCCGAAACGGATCGGCGATCCTGACCAGCGGGAATCACTGCTGGAGATGTTCGCATCGCTCGATCCCGATGTGCGCCTGGTGGCCCGGCCGGCGGCAGCCCGTGTCGACCCCGACCTGGTGCGTGCCGATGCCACCAGGCTGATGGCCGAGTGGGACGAGATCAGTGGCGTGGACGGCCCGGTGCCTGCGCGGCTTCGCGATGCGCCGGATCTCCTGCAGCGGGCCCTGACGGAACTGGCGCCACCCGCGCCGGAGACCATTGCGGTCTCGGACAGGAGCCTGTCGGCGGATCTGCGCCCATTGGCCAAGCGACTTGCGCCCGACCTTGTCGAGCGGGTGAGCCTGGCGCCACCGGGTCAGGGCCTGGAACTGGACCAGGTGCTGGATGAGGCACTGGCGCGGGAAGTGGGACTGCCTGGCGGCGGACGGATCGTCATCGAGGCAACGACCGCCCTGACTGCAATCGACGTGGACAGTGGTGGCGCGCGCGGTACCCCTGTCGATCACAACATGCGTGCAATCGCGGAAATCGCGCACCAGATCAGGCTGCGCCGTATTGGCGGGCCGGTCGTGATCGATTTCATTTCCATGCGGGCCGGCAACGAACGCAAGCGGGTCGAGGCCGCCCTTCGCCGCGCGTTCGAACGTGATCCGGTGATGGTGGATGTCGGCCAGGTCGACCGTTTCTCGCTGGCGACACTGGTACGGGGCAGGGGGGAAGCGGGGCTTGCCCGGCAACTGCTGCACCAGACCTCAGAACAGTCCCGGCTGCGGGAAGGTGTTGCAGCCGCCAGAGTCCTGAGGAAGGTCGCCGCGGAGCTGGAAGGTGTCGGGCTGTTGCCCGTGACACTGTCGCTTTCCCTGCAGCTTCAGCCGGTCATGGATGCTGATGCGGTGGAACAGGCGAGTGCGTTCCTGGCGCGCCCGGTGAGCTTCGTCTTCGAAGCGCGCGACATCGATAGCTTCGCGATTGCGCGGACACGCTGAACCGACTGCTCATTGTGGCACTTCCGCGAATATGAGAGAAAGAGCCATGACCGGGAACACAGTCCAGACGCCGAAGCTTGCAGACATGGATCCCCGCCTGCATCGGTTTCTGGATGTCTGGCGGGCCGCACGTGGTGATGCGACCGTGCCGTTGCGCAAGGCCTTCGATCCCACCTCGGTGCCGTCACTGCTCTCCAACATCTACATCTATCGCTTCCATGAGGATGCTGGCGACTACGTCTGTGAGCTGGCCGGAGAGCATGTGAATGACGCCTATGGCCGGGCGATCAGGGGCGAAACCCTGTTGCAGATTGTCGGGGCCAGGGACCATCCGGTGATCACAGAGCGTTGGGAAAGGATCCTCGGGGTGCCCTGCGTGCACTACGGCACCGCCAATGAAATCCTGTCCAACGCGCGGTTGACTCAGGCGGAGCGGCTGCTGCTGCCCTTCGCATCGGCTGCGGACCAGCCTGCGGACACGATCATCGGTGTGGGGCTCTATTCCTCCCGACGCAGATGGCCCGACCAGCCCCCGCTGTTGCCGTCCGACATTGTCCAGATTCCCTGTTCGGAGATATGATCGGTCCGAACAGCGTGATGCACGCGTGTCGTTCCACCCAGGATGCCGAGGCCATTTGATGACGACCCGATGCCCGATCTGTTCCCGCCCGACCGAGCAGGCCGTGCGGCCCTTCTGTTCCAGGCGCTGTGCCGATGTCGACCTCAAGCGCTGGCTGTCGGAGGACTATGTCCTGCCCGGTACGGAGCCTGCGGACTTCGACGATCTGGAGCCGGGTGACCTGCGCCACTGAGCAGGCGTGACAACCAGCCGGACAATCAGGCGGCCAGATCGCCCACGCCGGGATCCTTCGTCGCCATGAAGCGCACATCGGCCCAGTCCTGCTGGGCGCGCTCCAGGTGCCAGGCGTTGCGCGCCAGGAAGACCGGATCGCCCTCGTGATCATCGGCGATGGAGGCACCGTTCTCGTCACCGAAGCGCTTGATCATGTCCGCGGTGTCGGCGAAGACCCAGCGCGCGGTGAACAGTTCCGTCGACTCGAACCGGACCGGCAGGTTGTATTCGGTCTTGATCCGCTCCGCGAGCACATCGAACTGCAGCGCACCGAGCACGCCGACCACCCAATCCGAACCGATGCGTGGCCGGAAGACGCGGGCGACGCCTTCTTCCGCCAGTTGCTTCAGCGCCTCGCCCAGGTGCTTGGCGCGCAGGGGGTCGGTCGCGCGCACCCGCTGCAGCAGTTCCGGCGCGAAGCTGGGCACGCCACGGAAGCGGATTTCCTCCCCCTCCGTCAGCGTGTCACCGATGGAAAGCTGGCCGTGATTCGGAATGCCGATGATGTCGCCGGGCCATGCTTCTTCCGCAGTCTCCCGGTCGCCGGCGAGGAACATGACCGGATTGTGGACGGCCAGTTGCTTGCCGGTGCGGACATGTTTCAGCCGCATGCCGCGCTTGAAGTGGCCCGACACCAGCCGCACGAAGGCGACGCGGTCGCGGTGCTTCGGATCCATGTTCGCCTGCACCTTGAAGACAAAGCCTGAAACCTTCGGCTCCGTCGGCTGGACCGTGCGGCTGGTGGTGATCTGGGCCCGGGGGGCAGGAGCGTCGCTGCCGAGCGTGTTCATCAGGTCCTGCACGCCGAAGGCATTCACGGCACTGCCGAAGAACACCGGCGTCATGTTGCCCTCGCGATAGGCCTGTCCGTCGAAGGCGGGGCAGAGTTCGCGTGCCATGCCGGCCTCTTCGCGCAACTGCTCCGCCGCGCGTGCGCCGAGCTGGCTATCCAGTTCCGGATCGTCCAGTCCCTTCAGTTCGGCGGTGATCTCGCCCTGCTTCTCGCGGCTGCGGGCCATCAGCACCAGCCGGTCGCGCATCAGGTCGTAGCATCCCTGAAAATCGCGCCCCATGCCGATGGGCCAGTTGGCGGGAGTCACGTCCAGTGCCAGATCCTGCTCGATCTCGTCCATCAGTTCGAACGGGTCGCGGGCTTCGCGGTCCATCTTGTTGACGAAGGTGATGATGGGCACGTCCCGCAGCCGGCAGACCTCGAACAGCTTGCGTGTCTGGGACTGGATGCCACGGGCCCCGTCGATCACCATGATCGCGGAATCGACGGCGGTCAGGACCCGGTAGGTATCTTCCGAGAAGTCCTCATGCCCCGGCGTGTCCAGCAGGTTGAACGTGTGCGGACCATAGTCGAAGGTCATGACGGAGGCGGACACGGAGATGCCGCGGTCCTGTTCGACCTTCATCCAGTCCGAACGTGCGCGGCGCTGATCGCCACGCGCCTTGACGGCACCGGCCATCTGGATCGCACCGCCGAACAGCAGCAGCTTCTCGGTCAGCGTGGTCTTGCCGGCGTCGGGATGGGCGATGATGGCGAAAGTCCGCCGCCGCCCGGTTTCTGTCTCCAATGCATTCATGCGCGGGGGATAGCCGAAATGCGCTGGCTTGGGGAGGGGTATTCTGGCTGCGGCGGAGACGGGGCCGGTACGGGCTGCTATCTCTTGGCAACGGAGCACAGGGGAGAGTGACCATGCGTATGATTGATCTGTTCGACCAGGGGGCACGGCAGTTCCCGGACCGGGACTGCCTTTCGGACGGGCAGAACGGCTGGACCTATGCCACCGTCCGTGAGCTGACACAGCGGATCGCCGCCGGGTTGCGGGGAGAGGGGATCGGAACCGGTGCCCGCATCGCGGTCTGGTCACCCAATCACGCGATGGCCTACGCCTGTGTGCTGGCCATCAGCCGCCAGAACGGCATCTGGGTGCCGATCAATGCCCGCAATGCGCTGGAGGAGAACATCTACGTCCTGGACAACAACCAGACGGAGATCCTGTTCGTGCATTCCAGCTTTGCCGATCATGTCGCGCAGGTGCGGGCAGAGGTGCCGTCGATCCGGCTGGTGGTGACGACGGATGCGCCGGTCGATGGCCTGCCGTTCCTGGACGACTGGATGCCGGTCGATCCGGATCCGGCACCGGACCCGCTGCTGCCGCCCGAGACCATCTGTTCGCAGATGTCATCCGGCGGCACCACCGGGCGGCCCAAGGGGGTCATGCTGAGCACGCGGGCCTGGGAGACGATGGTGGCGACGTTCCACGTCATGATGCCGGTGACGGCACCGCCGGTGCATCTGATGGTGGCGCCGATGACCCATGCGGCGGGCGGTGTTTCCTTCCCGCTGCTGCCCTATGGCGCGACCAACATCTTCATGACGGAGACCGCGCCGGAGAAGATCATGCAGATGATCGAGAAGCACCGGGTGACGCATCTGTTCCTGCCGCCCACCGTGATCTACGTCATGCTGGCCCACCCGAAGGTGCGCGACTACGACTACTCCAGCCTGCAGCATTTCATCTATGCCGCCGCGCCCATGTCCGCCGACAAGCTGAAGGAGGCGATGGAGGTCTTCGGTCCCGTCATGACCCAGACCTATGGCCAGGCCGAAGCCCCGATGATCGCCACCTACATGTCGCCCGCCGACCATGCGGAGGCGCTGAGCACGAACAAGCATCACCGGCTGCTGTCCTGCGGCAGGCCGACCCCCTACACCCGCGTCGAGATCATGGGGGAGGACGGGACGATCCTGCCCCAGGGAGAATCCGGCGAGATCGTGCTGCGGGGCGAGATGGTGATGGAAGGCTATTTCCGGCAACCCGAGGAAACCGCCGCTGCCAGCACCCATGGCTGGCACCATACGGGCGATATCGGCCGGATCGACGAGGACGGGTTCGTCTATATCGTCGACCGGTTGAAGGACATGATCATCACCGGTGGCTTCAACGTCTATCCGTCGGAGGTGGAGCAGGTGATCTGGACCCATGCCGCCGTGCAGGACTGCGCCGTGATCGGCGTGCCCCACGAGAAGTGGGGTGAAGCCCTGAAGGCGGTCATCGAGCTGAAGCCCGGCGCGACGGTCAGCGAGGAAGAGATCATTGCGCTGTGCAAGGAGAAGCTGGGATCGGTCAAGGCCCCGAAGTCCGTGGACTTCTGGCCGGAACTGCCGCGCAGTCCTGTTGGCAAGGTGCTGAAACGCGACATCCGCGCCCCCTACTGGGAGGGCAAGGGACGCAGTGTCGGGTAGGTATTGGTGGTCTGTCGCCTGTCAGGCGGCGTCGAGACCGAAGGCGGTGTGAAGGGCGCGGACGGCAAGTTCCTTGTAGTCCGCCGAGATCAGCACGCTCACCTTGATTTCGGAGGTGGTGATGACCTGGATGTTGATGCCTTTCTCCGCCAGTGCCCGGAACATGGTCTGGGCGACACCGACGTGGCTGCGCATGCCGACGCCGACGATGGAGACCTTCACGACATCGGAGGCCGAGACCACTTCCCGCCAGCCGACGTCGGACTTGATGCCCTCCAGGATCGTCAGGGCGCGCTGCAGCTGGTCGCGGTTGACGGTGAAGGTCAGGTCGGTGGTCGCGCCATCTTCCGTGATGTTCTGCACGATCATGTCGACGTTGATGTTGGCGTCGGCCAGCGCACCGAAGATCGCCGCGGAGACACCGGGGCGGTCGGCCACCTGGCGCAGGGTCACCTTCGCCTCATCCGGCGCGTAGGTAACGCCGTTCACCATCTGCTGTTCCACGATTTCCTCCTCGTCGACCACCAGGGTCCCTTGCTCATCTGAAAAGCTGGAGCGCACATGTACGCGCACGCCGTGGTTCATCGCCAGTTCTACGGACCGGGTCTGCAGGACCTTCGCCCCCAGGGACGCGAGTTCCAGCATCTCCTCATAGGTGATGCGGTCAAGCTTCTGCGCCGCAGAGACGATCCGCGGATCGGCGGTATAGACGCCGTCCACATCCGTGTAGATGTCGCAGCGATCAGCCTTCAGCGCAGCAGCGAGAGCGACGGCGGAGGTGTCGGAGCCACCGCGCCCGAGCGTGGAGATGCGACCGTCACTGGCGATGCCCTGGAAGCCAGCGACAACGGCGACCTGCCCCTCACCGAAGCGGCGGATCAGTTCGTCGGTCTCGATCCGGTCGATGCGGGCGGCGCTGTGGGCATTGGTGGTATGTACGGGGATCTGCCAGCCGAGCCACGAGCGCGCGTTCACTTCCAGATCCTGCAGTGCCATGGCCATCAGGCCGATGGTCACCTGCTCCCCCGCCGCGACAACGGTGTCGTATTCGCGGGCATCGTGCATGGCGGAGACTTCGCGTGTCAGTCCGACCAGCCGGTTCGTCTCCCCCGACATGGCGGAGACGACGACCGCGACCTCGTTCCCAGCCTCGACCTCCGCCTTCACGCGTCGTGCCGCGTTGCGAATGCGGTCGACATCGCCGACGGACGTTCCGCCGAATTTCATGACGATGCGCGCCATCTGTTGTCCCGGCCCGGTGTCTGCCGTGCCGCCTCCTGCATGTCCTTGGATCGCGACCAATGTGTCGCGGCCCCTTGCGAGCTCAAGGCCGCACGTCTTAATTAGCGAAGGCACGGGTCGCAAGTCCGCAACGCGCTGCATTTCGCGGCAAATCGACCGGACAGGCCAGACGATCAGGAGTTTTCATGACCGCCACCACCGTCGATCCGGAAGAAATCAGCCGTTTCAGCGCCATGGCGGAGACCTGGTGGGACGCGGACGGGCCGATGAAACCGCTGCATCAGCTCACCCCGGCCCGGATGCGGTATCTGAAGGCGCAGATCGTGCGCCACTTTGACTGCAACGGACAGGGGCCAGCGCCGCTGAAGGGGCTTTCGATCCTGGATATCGGCTGTGGCGGCGGGCTGGTGGCGGAACCCATGGCGCGGCTGGGCGGGGACGTGACCGGTGTCGATGCGGCCGGGGACAACATCCAGGCCGCCCGCACCCATGCGACGGGGCTGGGCCTGCAGATCGACTACCGGCATGACACGGCGGAGGCGCTGGTCGAACAGGGCGCGCAGTTCGACGTCGTGCTGGCGCTGGAGATCGTGGAGCATGTTGCCGATGTCGGCCTGTTCGTGGCCTCGGTCGCGAAACTGGTGCGCCCGGGCGGGCTGGTCATCTTCTCCACCCTGAACCGGACCCCGAAGGCCTGGGCGCTGGCTGTCTTCGGGGCGGAGCGCGTGATGCGCTGGTTGCCGGTCGGCACCCATTCACACGCCAAGTTCGTCAAACCCTCTGAACTGGCCGCGCACTTCCGCAATGGCGGGCTGCAACTGGAGGATCTGACCGGGCTGGTGTTCAGCCCGCTGACAGGCTGGTCCCTCGACAGCCGGGATCTGGACGTGAACTACTTCGCCACCGCGACACGGGGCAGCGACTGATGGCCATTCGGAAGATCGCCCGGATGGGGCACCCGGTCCTGTTGCGCGTTGCGCGGCCTGTCGCGGATCCCACGGCCCCGGAACTGCTGCATCTGGTTGGCGACATGATGGAAACGCTGGATGACATCGGGGGTGCCGGGCTGGCCGCGCCGCAGGTGCATGAATCCATCCGGCTGGTGATGTTCCAGGTACCGCCAGGACGGGGGCACGAGACCGTGCCGCTGACCATCCTGTGCAATCCGGTTGTCGAGCCCGTAACGGAAACGGTCGAGTGGGGCTGGGAAGGCTGCCTGTCCGTGCCTGGGCTGCGTGGCCTGGTGCCCCGGCCTGCCGCGGTGCGCTATCGCGGGCAGGGGATCGACGGCCAGATGATCGACCGCACCGTTGAGGGGTTTCATGCGCGCGTGGTACAGCATGAATGTGATCATCTGGACGGTGTGCTCTATCCGCAGCGCATGCCGGACCTGAAGCACCTGATCTTCGAGACCGAGATGAAACATCTGGTCGCCAGTGCGGAAGACACATCACCTACGGCAGAAGGAGAGGACGCATGACGACCGAATCCGATGAAGCAACGGTTACGGCGGACCTGAACGCGCTGCGGGACCGGATGGCCGACGCAGCACTGATGCACGCGGCCTTCGATGGCTGGACAGATCAGACCCTGCGCGCCGCCGCACGGGACGCCGGTGCGATCGATCTGGACATCTATCGCGCCTTTCCGGGCGGTGTGGAGGACCTGCTGGACCATCATCTGCTGATGGCCGACCGCCGCATGGTGGAAGACATCCTGGCGCTGGATCTGGAGAGCAT
Source organism: Minwuia sp. IMCC3009 (assembly GCF_029909415.1). GTDB lineage: Bacteria > Pseudomonadota > Alphaproteobacteria > Minwuiales > Minwuiaceae > Minwuia. The sequence goes on along the minus strand of NZ_CP123781.1, from coordinate 2,325,017 downwards.
GAAGATCCGGGAGAAGATTACCCAGGCTGTCCGGATGCGTCTGGAGGCCGCCGGACCGCACAAGGAGGCCGTGCGCCGCGGCTTCAACCATCTGGGACTGCCGCATCGCGGCCCCCGGGCCAGCCGCGCGCTGTGGCGTACGGTGGACCTGATCTGGCGGGCGATCGGCGACACCTCGACCGATTTCAACTTCTATACGAAACGCACCCTTCTGGCGGGCGTCTACATGAGCACGCTGCTGTTCTGGCTGAACGACAGGTCCGACGACCATGCCGATACCTGGGCCTTCCTGGATCGCCGGATCGCCAATGTCATGCAGATCGAGAAAGCCAAGGGAAAGCTGCTGGGCGCGGCCGGGAACCAGCCCAATCCATTGCAGGCGATCCGCCGGATCGGGGAGAACGTGCGCCGTCGTCGACCGTTTCGCGCCTGATCGACATAATGACAATTGACGTTAACGTAAACTGCAGAATATCCTTCCGCGGAAACGCCGGACAGGCACGAAACTGACGTCAGGGGAGAGACATGAACCAACACATCACGCGTGATTCCGTCTACGAGACCGTCGATCGGGACGCCTTTCCCGCGATGATGGAGGTTGATCGCTACAACCGTCGGACTGACGCGTTCGACGAGATCATTTCCGCCACGCATGACCATTTCTGGGACCCGCTGAACCCGGCCTACGTCGATCTGTCGAAGCCGTTCGATCTGGAGAACGAATATCTGATGCCGCCGGAGCAGGTACCGGAACTTTCCGGCGCCGTGCGTGACCGGCTGGACGAGGGGCAGCGCATCCGACTGGCCAACGAATCCACCCGCTGGGGCCTGTCCGGCATCCTGCATGGGGAGCAGGGGGCACTGAGCCTCTCTGCAAGCCTCTGCCACATCATGGTGGACGCGGGTGCGCAGGAGTATGCCGCCAATCAGGCGCGGGAGGAGGCCCGTCACGTTACCGGCTTCGCCCGCTACATCGGCAACCGCTGGGGCACGGCCTATCCGGTGGGTGACGAACTGGGACGGCTGATGAACGAACTGGTTGCCGCGCCGGAGGTCTACAAGAAGCTCGTCGGCATGCAGATGCTGGTGGAAGGGCTGGCGATGGGGGCCTTTGCCAGCCTGCATCGCTATACCAATGACCCGGTGCTGAAGCGTCTGGTGCAGCTGGTGATGACGGACGAGGCCTTCCATCACCGCTTTGGCAAGATCTGGGCGGACCGCACGATCCCGAAGCTGGACACGCGGGAGCATGAGATTGTCGAGGACTGGGCAGCACGCTGTTTCGAGACCCTGCTGTTCAACCTGACCAACATCCGCCAGAAGCGGGCGATCTACCCGCAGTTCGGTCTGGAATGGGAATGGGTCCGCGACTCGGTGCGTGAGGTCTATGCGGACCGCGATTCCAAGCGGCGCAACGATCTGAAGGACCCGACCAACATCATGCGTGTTCTGGTGAAGACCCTGCTCAACGCAGGCATCATCACCGACCGGACGCGTCAGCTCTATGCCAACTGGCTGGATATCGAAGAGCTGGAGCGTGAAGAGGGGCTTCACATCGGCGAAGCCATCGCGGCCGACGGTATCGAGTTCCTGAGGACCGTGAACCAGGGACGGAAGAAGATCGGTCAGAAGCCGATCTGATCGTTAGCCGATCTGATCGTTTCCGGCGCGCGACGACAGTGGGTGTCGGGTGACACTCACCCGTCGCGCGCGTCCCAGACCTGCTTCTTGCGATAGATGGTCGAGGGGCTGACGCCCAGGAAACCTGCGGCGCGCCCTATGTTGCCGCCGCAGATGCGGATTGCCGCCTCGATGGCCTCCCGCTCCACCTCGTCGAGGGGCAGGATGTCGTGTTCCCGCTGCCAGCTCGCGACGCCGGATGGCGCCACATCACCTGCCACGCTCTCGACGAGGTCGGGATGCACAATGGCCGGGGGAGCAGCACCAACGGCTGCGCCGCCCTGCGGTGTCACGAAGACCGGCGGCAGCATGTCAGGCGTCACCTCGGTGCCGTCGAACAGCACCGTGATCGACCGGACGATGTTCTGCAGTTCCCGGATATTGCCTGGCCAGCGATGGTTCAGCATTGCCTGTTCGGTCTCGGGTGCGAACCGCTTGAACTTCTTCCGTTCCTCGCGCGCGAAGTGCTTCAGGAAAGTCTCCGCGATCAGCAGGATGTCGTTCTCGCGCTCCCTCAGCGGCGGCAGCGTGATCGGGATGACGTGCAGACGGTAGAACAGGTCTTCCCTGAACCGGCCGGCCTGAACCGCCTCCATCGGGTCCTGGTTGGTGGCGCAGACGAAGCGCACATCCACATGTCGGGTCCGACCGTCGCCGACCCTTTCAAAGCTGCCGGTCTGGACAAACCGCAGCAGCTTGCTCTGCAGGTCCAGGTCCATCTCGCAGATCTCGTCCAGGAACAGGGTGCCGCCGTGGGCGCGGGCGGCTGCGCCCTCGCGATCCTGCACCGCGCCGGTGAAGGCACCGCGCACATGGCCGAAGATCTCGCTTTCGATCAGCCCCTTCGGGATGGCCGCGCAGTTTATGGCGACAAAGGCCCCGTTCGATCGCGGACTCAGGCTGTGCACCGCGTTGGCGGCAAGCTCCTTGCCGGTGCCCGACTCGCCGACAACGAAGACGGTTGCCTTGCTGGGTGCGGCCATGCGCAGCGTCTTGTAGACGGCACGCATCTTGGGCGATGAGCCGATGAAGTCCGCAAAGCCGTTGTTGTCCGGCGCATCATCGTCCGGCTCGGCGCTGGCCGCGAGCAGCGCCCGCTCCGTCGCGTTCCTGACCGTGAAGGTCAGTCGTTCTGCGGAGAAGGGCTTCACCAGGAAATCGAATGCACCCAGCCGCATGGCCTCGACCGCGATGTTGATCGACCCGTGGGCGGTGATGACGATGACGGGGGGTGGTGTCTCGCGCGTGTTCAGCCGTTCAAGGATCTCCATGCCGTCCATGTCCGGCAACCGCAGGTCCAGCAGCACCACATCGAACGGGCGATCCAGTTCGTTCATGGCCTCGCCGCCGGTTTCCACGGCAACGATCTCGAACGGCTCGTCGCGCAGGTACTGTTCATAGGTACGCGCGAGGGAGCGGCTGTCCTCCACAAGCAGCAGTCTGTGGCGCCCTTGCTCAGCCATTCAGGTGGCTCAGGTCGGCCAGGGCGGCGGTACGCATCAAACCGGCATCCTGCCGATCGTCAGGAACTTGTCGCGACGCCGTTCCAGCAACTGGTCATCAGCCATGTCCCTGAACATCGACAGCGCGTCGGCAATGGCATCACCAACCCGCATCATGGTTGCCGCGGCGTCGCGATGGGCGCCGCCGACGGGCTCCGGAATGACCTGGTCGGCCACCCGCAGACGCTTCAGGTCCTGGGCAGTCAGCTTCAGTGCTTCCGCCGCATCGATCGCCCTGTCGGACGTCTTGAACAGGATCGAGGAGCAGGCCTCCGGCGAGATCACCGAATAGATGGAATGTTCCAGCATCATCACCCGGTCACCCACGGCCAGTGCCACCGCACCGCCGGAGCCGCCTTCGCCGATGATGACCGCGATGATCGGAACCTTGACGTTCAGGCAGACCTCCACGGAGCGGGCAATCGCCTCTGCCTGACCGCGTTCCTCGGCGCCGACACCGGGGTAGGCGCCCGCCGTGTCGACAAAGGTGAGGATGGGCATCCCGAACCGCTCCGCCATCCGCATCAGGCGCTGGGCCTTGCGATAGCCTTCGGGGCGGGCCATGCCGAAATTATGCTTCACGCGGCCTTCGGTCGAATGTCCCTTCTCTGTGCCGAGAATCATGACACTCCGTCCGCGGAACCGGCCCATGCCGCCGATCAGGGCCTTGTCATCGCCATAGGAACGGTCGCCGGCAAGTGGGGTGAAGTCGGTTATCAGGGCGTCGATGTAGTGCGACGTGTGCGGCCGTTCCGGGTGCCGGGCGACCTGCGTCTTCTGCCAGGGAGTCAGGGTCTTGTAGGTGTCTGCCAGCAGTTTCGACGCCTTGCCGCGCAGCGTATCGACCTCCGCATCAATGTCGGTAGCCTCGTTGGTCTGGGCCAGATGCTGCAGTTCCCTGACCTTGCCCTCCAGCTCGGCCAGCGGTTTCTCGAAGTCCAGATATGTCTGCATGAAGTCCTCGCGCCCTGGGGGTCGATCGAACGAGAAGCTGCATTCTGCACCATCCCCTGTCAATTGCGACGGCGAACATTCCGATCATGCGCCGCAAATGGTGATATAGTGGCAAAAAAGACGGGGTTGCATCGTCACGGGGGGAAAGCACGATGCATGAGGGAATCTGGACAACTGTACTTGGCCTGTTCGGCCTGATGACGATTGCGGTGCTGATGCTGCCGCTGGCGAAGCGCATCCGGTTTCCATACACGGTCCTGCTGGCCGCTGTCGGGATCGGGCTGGGCCTGATCAGTGAACTGACGCATGCCATGCATCTGGGTGTGATCAGCGACCTGTTCCACAGTTTCGAATCGCTGGAGATCACGTCGGAGATCATCATCTTCATCTTCCTGCCGGCGCTGGTCTTCGAAAGCAGCCTTGCCATCGATGTCCGGAAGCTGCTGGCGGACATTCGCCCGATCATGTTTCTGGCCGTGGTCGGCCTGCTGATTTCCGCCTTCATGGTCGGCGGCGCGGTCTGGGCCGTGTCGGGCATGAGCTTCCTGGTGTGCCTGCTGCTCGGGGCGATCCTGTCGGCCACGGACCCGGTGGCGGTTGTCGCGATCTTCAAGGATCTCGGCGCGCCGAAGCGCCTGGCGGTGCTGGTGGAGGGCGAGAGCCTGTTCAATGACGCCACCGCCATCGTGCTGTTCAACATCCTGGCCGCCATGATCATCGGCAATGTGGAGGCGGACCTGATCGGCGGCGGTCTGGGCTTCATGAAGGTGTTCTTCGGCGGCATCATCGTCGGTTTCATCATGGCCCGCGGGTTCGTCTGGCTGATCGGGCGCATGGGGGGCGTGGCCCTGGTCGAGGTGACGCTGACGGTCTCGCTGGCCTATCTCTCGTTTCTGGTGGCGGAGCATTACCTGCACGTTTCCGGCGTCATGGCGGTGGTCACTGCGGCACTGGTCATGGGCTCCATGGGGCGGACAGGAATGTCGGCCAATGGCTGGCACCTGCTGCAGGAAACCTGGGAGAACCTCGGCTTCTGGGCCAATTCCCTGATCTTCGTGCTGGTCGGACTTGCGGTGCCGTCGATCCTGTCCGTCTTCAACGGCGGCATGTGGCTGACTCTCGCCGTCCTGCTGGCCTCGGCCTTCATCGCGCGTGGACTTCTGACCCATGGCCTGCTGCCGATCCTGAGCAGTGTCGGCGTTGCGGCCAATGTCAGTCTCGGGTTCAGGACGGTGATGTGGTGGGGTGGCCTGCGCGGCGCGGTCTCGCTGGCCCTGGCCCTGGCGATCTGGGAGAACGAGTCCATCCCGCAGGACATCCGCGAATTCGTCGTGGCGCTGGTCTGCGCGTTCGTCCTGTTCACCCTGTTCGTCAATGCCACGACCGTTGGTGCGGTCATGAAGGCATTCGGCCTCGACAAGCTCTCGCCCGCGGATGTCACCATTCGCAACCGCGCGATCGCGACAGCCCTCGACGGTATTCAGGGCAGGATCGGGCAGGTCGCGGAGAACCAGAAGATCCCCGGCGAAGTGGCGGAAGAGGTATCGGCGATCTATGCGAAGCGCGTCGCCGAGGCGCGGGCGGATGCGGCCAACGAGGGCGTGCTGACGCCGGACGACTGGATGAAGGTCGCGCTGATGGCAACACTCGGTCAGGAACGGCGGGGTTTCCTGCGCCATTATGCACAGGGCTACCTGTCGTCCGCCATTGCGCGATCCCTGCTGGCAATGAATGACGAGATGCTGGATGCGACCAAGCATGGCGGGCTCGAAGGCTATGCCCGCGCCTGTGACAGGGTGCTCGGGTTCAACAGGTCCTTCCTGCTGGCACTGAGGTTACAGCGCCGGTTCGGGTTCGCCGAGCCACTTGCGCGACGCTTCGCCGACAGGATGGAACGGCTGCGGACCATGCGGGCCGTGCTGGCCGAGGTTCGCACGGATGGTATCGGGGACATCGAGGCGCTGGTGGGGGCTGATGTTTCGGCCCGCCTCTGCGAGATGCTGGACGCGCGGCTGGAGAAGACCATGGCAGCCCTGACGGCGGTCCGGCTGCAGTATCCTGATTATGCCCGGCAGTTGCAGCGCCGCTATCTGGAGCGTGTCGCGCTGCGTCAGGAACGCCAGGATTACGACCGCCTGCATGAGGAAGCGGTCATCGGCGCGGAGATCCATGCCAGTCTGCAGGGCGATCTGGAAGAACGCTACGCCATGCTGGGCGAGCGCCCGCCCCTCGACCTCGGGCTCGATCCGGCGGAACTGGTCGCCAGTGTGCCGCTGTTCGAAAGCCTGTCGCAGGAGCGTATCCAGACGATCACTGCCCTGCTGAAGCCCCAGCTTGTCCTGCCGGGCGAAGCCGTTGTCCGCAAGGGCGATGCCGGGACGGCGATGTTCTTCGTGTCCTCGGGGGCCATCCGGGTGGACATTGCGCCGGAGCCTGTGATCCTCGGTTCCGGGCAGTTCTTCGGCGAGCTGGCGCTGCTGAAGGATGCGCCCCGCAACGCGGATGTCTTCGCGGAGGGCTTCTGTGACCTGCTGGTGCTGGAGCGTGCGGCATTCCAGAAGCTGCTCGCGGACAATCCGGACCTGAAGGCCACGATCGAGAAGGTGGCTGCGGAACGTACGGCGACGTAAGCCCTCAGGGTCACGGCGCCGCGCAGATCAGATCCATTTCAGGCGGCGCAGGATCAGCAGCTGCACGACGGTCAGCACGGCTGACCCGGCGAGCAGGTAGGTGAAGCCGTTGCCATCCCCCGACCAGGGAACCCCGCCGACGTTGGCACCCAGCAGCGCGGCCACCAGGTTCAGCGGCAGGAAGATGCCCGCGATAATGGTCAGGATATAGGTCGCGCGCTGGCTCGCCTCTGCCGTGGCCTGGTCGATCCGGTCCTGGATCAGGCGGCTGTGGTCCCGAATGGCCTCCAGTGCCGCCACGTTGCGCCGGGTCGCGTGCCAGTGTTCCCGCAGGTCGATCAGGTCCGATGCCTTGAGCCACGCCGGTTCCGCGGCCAGAACAGCCTCCAGCGCGTCAGCCTGTGGCACGGAGAACCGGTGCAGCCAGATCGCCTGCCGGCGCAGTTGGGACAGTTCCTGCGCGGAGGGATTTGGTCCCGGCGCCTCCAGAATGTCCTCAAGGTCCGCAAGCTGGTGGTTGAGGTGCACCAGCGAGTCCTTGACCCGGCTGGTCAGATTGGCGACCAGATGGGTGACGATCATGCCCGGCCGTGCGGCGGCGCCCGCCGCCCGGGCCAGTTCCGCCGTGTCCTCGACCGCCCGGACGCGCTGCAGCGCCACGGACTCGATCCGGTCCTCCGTCACCGCGACCCGCAACGAGACCATGTCCTCGGGACGGCGGTTCTCGTTCAGGTTCACGCCGCGCAGGATCAGGACGTCAGCACCGTCAAATCGGGTGAAACGCGGCTCCGTCTCATCGGCATTGATGGCAGCAACCGCCGCTGGCGGCAGGTCATCCCGTTCGGAATGCGGGGCCCCCGTCGCGCGCTGGGGATGATGCAGCCAGAGCGGCGTTTCGGACGATCCTGCGAGTACCGTTGCTGAGTTCATTTCCGGAAGGGTCCTGACGTCTTATTCGGGATCAAGTTCCGTATTGCCTACGAATACGTGCATTGCTATCCAACACCGTAGGGTCGTGTGAGGGGATTAGCATGAAAATGATCAGATTCGCGCTCGTGTCGTGTTTGGCGCTGGCACTTGCCGCATGCCAGACGACGAGCCAGGTCGCACAGGTGCGCCCCGATCTGCGGCCTGGCGATACCCGCATTGCCCTGATGCCGCTTGAGCTGCAGCTCTACCAGCTCACCGCCGGTGGTGTCAGGGAGCCGAAGGCCGAATGGACGAAGGACGCGGAACTGCATGTGCGTCGCGCCATCAACCTGATCCAGTCGGAGAAGCAGCTTCAACTCGTCGAGTTCGATGCGAGCACCTTGCCGCTGGACCAGCAGTAGCTGGTGAACCAGCTTGTGAAGCTGCACAGCGTGGTCGGAGGCGAGGTCTTCTATCAGGCCCGTATCCCGCAGCGGCGGCCGCCGACCAAGCAGGGCCGGTTCGACTGGTCCATCGGCAAGGATGTGCGCACGGTTGCGGACGCCACGGGGGCCCGCTACGGCCTGTTCATCTTTATGGAGGACAGCTACTCGTCCGGGGGGCGTGTTGCGCTGGGCATCGCGCTGGCACTGCTCGGGGTCGGCATCCAGGGTGGAACCCAGATCGGCTATGCCTCGCTTGTGGACCTGAATACCGGGCAGATCGCCTGGTTCGGAACGATCGCCAGGGGTTCAGGTGATCTCCGCACAGAGCAGGCTGCCGAGGAATCGGTGCGCAGCCTGTTCAGCACCCTTCCGAACGGCTGATCCTGCCATGGACTTCACGCGCAGGCACCTGTTGTGCGGATGTGCCGCCACGGCACTGACCGGATGCGTCAGCCAGGGCGGCGGATCCCGGATCCAGGCGGGCCATGCGCCGACGCTGGACAGCGTCGAGGGGGGACTCTGGGACATCTTCAACAGGGCAGAGGCCGACCTGAAATTCTCGCCCCTGCGCATGACGGATGAGGAACTGAACCGCTACGTCAGCGACATTGCCTGCCGTCTGGCGGGCAGGCATTGCGCCGACATGCGCGTCTATCTGGTGCGCACACCCTTCTTCAACGCCAACATGGCGCCGAATGGCATGATGCAGGTCTGGTCAGGGCTGATGCTGCGCTGTCAGAACGAGGCGCAGCTTGCGGCCGTCATCGGGCACGAGATCGGCCACTATCTGAAGCGCCATTCGCTGCAGCGTTTCGAACAGATCCGGGACAGTTCCACGGTGGCTGCCTTTCTGGGCATCGCCATTGCCGCGGCGGGCGGCGGTGCGCTCGCCAACCTGCCGGGTCTGGTGGCACTGGCCAACATCTTTGCCTTCTCGCGAGAGCAGGAGCGGGAGGCGGACGGTATCGGTCTGGAGCTGATGGTGAATGCGGGCTACGACCCGGTCCAGGCATCGGAAATCTGGCGTGGCCTGATCGAGGAACGCGACGCCGGACTTACGGCGGAGGAAAAGCGGGACCAGGAGCGGCAGAGGGACGTGTTCTTCGCCAGCCATCCGGCTCCGGCCGACCGTGCCCAGGCGCTGGCGCTGCAGGCGGCGGCCTTTCCTGGCGGAAAGCGCATTGTCGGGGAAGACCGCTATCTGGCCCAGGCCCGGGCCTTCCGGGACATGATGATGCAGGACGAGCTGCGGCTGCAGCAGTACAGCCGCACCCTGGTCATCATCGAGCGGATGAAGGTGGCCAATCCGGGCGATGCCGATCCCTTCTACTACGAGGGCGAGGTCTACCGCTCCCGCAATGACGGCATCGATTCCGGTCGGGCGATGAATGCCTATGGCCGGGCGCTGGAACTCGACGAACTGCACGGTCCCGCCTGGCGCGGCATCGGCATCCTGCACCGCCGTGCCGGCAGGCAGGACAAGGCCGCCGAAGCGTTCCGGCGCTATCTTGAACTGGTCCCGGGTGCCGAGGACCGATTGATGATCCAATCCTACGTGGGAGCCTGAGACCATGAGAGTGCGCAACCTGCTGGCTTCGGTGCTGCTGCTGCTCAGCCTTGCCGCCTGCGAGACCTACACGGCCGTCAGTGCCGGGCAGTCAGTACCGGTGGGAGAAGGCGTCACCGTGACCGCTGTCGGCGACTGGGCCGCAGTCTCGAAGCAGTTCGTCGGCAACGAGGGTATCGATGCCATGTGGACCGTCGATGGTCCCAGCATCAATCAGTTGCTCTTCTTCTCCAGGGTGGAGAACGGCGAGCCGTTCATGAAGTCGCTGAACAAGAAGGTGAACGAGGATCTGCCCACCTGGCGTGTCGGCATGACCGAACCGGATGTCATGGAACTGGTGGAGACCACCCTGGCGAAGGTCTACGAGGCCCCCATCGTGACAGCAACGAACCTGCGTCCGCAGGTGTTTCTCAGCAGTCCCGGTTTTGCCTTCGAGTTCGACATGGTGACCAAGACCCAGCTGGAGACCAAGGGACTCGTTATCGGCACCCAGCAGAATGGCCTGCTGCGCATGATGATCTATCTCGCGCCGAAGATGCACTATTTCGCCCTGCATGAAGACACCGTCAGGGCAATCGCCGCCTCGGCACGGGCTGGCGGCAGCAGCTGATCCGCTGGCGTCAGACCCGCAGGTCCAGCGCGCCCTGCAGGATATAGGCAGCGGCATGGGCGTCGATGACTTCGGCGCGGCGGCGGCGGGAAACGTCCTGGCTGATCAGGCTGCGCTCGACGGCACTTGTGGACAGCCGTTCGTCGATGAAGGCCATGGGCAGGTCGAACGCGCGCTCCAGACTGCGCTGGAAGGCGCGGACCGACTGCGCCCTGGGACCGGATGTGCCATCCATGTTCAGGGGCATGCCGACCACGATTCCGCCCGCTCCCGTCTCGTCGATGATCTTCTCGATGGCTGCGAAATCCGCTGCCTGCTTGCCGCGCCGGATCACCTGCAGTGGCGTCGCCACCATGTGGGCGGAATCGCAGATCGCCACGCCGATCGTCTTGGTTCCCGGATCCAGGCCGATCAGGCGTTTGCCGGTGGCACGCTGGCGCAGTTCGACCGGTTTCAGCAGCACTATTGCTTGCCCACCGAGAAGTCGTTCCGGCCGCTGATGTCCTGCCCGCGCATCAGGTAGAGGGGGCGGGTGACGAAATCGACCTGACCGCCTGTCAGCTTCACGATCTCGGCCCCGATCTGCCGGTCGAAGACGGAACTGGTGGGCATGAAGCGCAGCACATAGCCCGCCCGGCGATGCGGGGACCGGTTGGGGCGGGAGCCATGCACCATGTAGACGTCGTGCAGCGAGATCTGCCCCGGCTCCAGTTCGATCTCGACCGCCTCCGCCTCGTCGAACTCTTCCGGTTTCAGTTGCTGGTTCAGGGTCAGGCCATCGCTGTCGTTGCGGTCATGACCACGCAAGCGCTGGTCCCGGTGGGAGCCGGGGATCACCCGCAGGCACCCGTTCTCCGACGTGGCCGGATCAATCGCGATCCAGACGGAGCAGGTGGCGAGGGGACGGATGGGCCAGTACTGCCCGTCCTGGTGCCAGGGCGTTTCCTTGCCGGAGTGCGCCGGTTTGCCAAAGACCGTGGTGCCCCACAGCAGGATGTCGGGGCCGATCAGTTGCGCCACGGCATCCAGCACTTCGGGGATGGCGGCATGGTCCATCCATGTGTCGGCCCCCTTCAGGGCCTGTGGTCCGTGCGAAGGGATGTGCGGGCAGAACATGGCATCCGGTGACAGGTGCGGATTGTCGGCGATCAACCGGTCGAGATCCGCGCGCATCCGCTCAAGCCGGTCAGGATCGATGCGGAATCCCTGGGGCACGACGTAGCCACGTTCCTGATAATGCCGCACCTCAGCCGCGCTCAGAGGGCCGGGCAGGGGTGTTTCTGTCTGAAGGTCGGTCATCGCCATGGTCAGCTCCCTGAAGTCTTCATGCGGCGCGCGGCCAGACGCGCGGAAACAGGTCACACTCCAGCGGCGCGCCGGAGGGGATGCCCGGATCGCGGATCAGGGGCTGGAAACTGCCCTCCGGCCGGTAGGTGCAATCGTCGCCACAGAACCGCGCCGCCAGCGCCCGCCGCCGCCGGTCGACCCGGCTGTTGCCCGGTGCCGAATGCAGGATCAGGCCGTGATGCACCAGACAGTCACCCGGCTCCGTCTCGAAACTGCGGAAGCTATGCTGATCCCGCTCCGCCTCGATGTCCGGCACAGGCTCCATGGTATCGCCATAGCGGCTGTCACCGGTGAAGCTCTTTGGCTGGAAACGCCGTCCCCAGCGGTGCGAACCGATGAGATATTCGACCGCCCCTGAATCGCGCGTCACGGGATCGAAGGGTGTCCAGACCGTGCAGACCTGTTCGCCGTCGATGGGCCAGTACGGCTGGTCATGGTGCCAGGGGGTGAGGGCCTGGGAACCCGGTTCCTTCACCAGCAGGGTGTCGAAGAACAGCGTCACGCGTTCCCGCGCGCCCAGCACCTGCTGCGCGATCTCGGCGGCCGGACTGTCGAAGACGAAGGCCCGGAAATCGTCCTGCCAGGTCCAGACGAAGCTGTCGCCGTGGAAGCGTCCGTCCTTGCCCTGATCCAGGTTCAGCGCCATCGGGCCGGGGGTGGCAATGGCGGCATCGACCGCCTGACCCATGCGCGTGATCCAGTCGGGATCGAACATGCCGCGCAGGCAGATGACGCCTTCCGCCCAGAACGTTTCCTGTTCCTCTCGGGTGATCTCACGCACCGGATGCCGGTTCATGGCCGAAATCCTCCCCAACTGTTGCCGTGTCCCAGCGTACCACCGACTCCGGGTGAAGCCCATCGCCGGGTTGTCAGGCCGTCACGTCGATGCTGCCTTCCTGCTCCAGCATCGCACGCACATCGGCGGGAACCGGAATTGCCTTCATGCCGCGCGGGTCATCCGGGACATTCACGGCCCAGACGCGCACCTCATGTCCCTCCGCCAGCAGATCCCCGTCGCGGGTGAAGTGATGGCGGACCGTGAAGGACTTCGTGCCGAACCTCTCCACGAACGTGGTCAGCAGCAGCACATCGCTGTAGAAGGCGGGGCTGCGGAAATCCATGCCCGACGCGACCAGCGGACAGCCCCTGAAATCGGGTGTGGCTGTCAGTTTCGCGAAGGGGAAACCCGCCGCCTCCAGCAGGCCATGCGTGCCCTGATCCATCCAGATGTAGTAGTTCGGGTTGAAGATGATGCGAGCCGGATCGCAATGACCCCACTCGACCCGGATGCGTTGCGTCGCGTGCAGCATGGCACTCCCCCTGACAGACCGATGACTGCTGGATAGCACATGTGCGCCGGACATGGATCAGGGCGCGGGAACAGGTTACGGTCCCGAAAACGAAAACGGGGGAAACGCGGGTGAGCAGACGGGTGCAGGTGGTGATCATCGGGGCTGGGCCTTCCGGGCTGCTGCTCGGCCAGTTGCTGCATCTGTCGGGGATCGAAGCGGTCATCCTGGAGCGCCAGACGGCAGACTATGTGCTGGGCCGTATCCGCGCCGGCGTGCTGGAGCAGGGTACGGTCGACGTCCTGAACCGCGCTGGTGCGGGCGCGCGCTGCGCGGCAGAGGGGCTGGTCCACTCCGGTGTCGAGCTTGCCTTTGACGGGCGTCGCCATCGTATCGACCTGGAGCGTCTTTCCGGCGGCAAGACCGTCACCGTCTATGGTCAGACCGAGGTGACGCGCGATCTGATGCAGGCGCGGAGTGCCGCAGGCTGTGAAACGGTCTATCAGGCCGACGATGTCGCGATGCACGACTTCGACAGCGATATGCCGCGCGTGACCTACACGCATGCCGGTCAGACGCATGAGATCAGCTGCGATGTCATCGCGGGCTGCGACGGGTTTCACGGGATCAGCCGCGCCAGTGTGCCGGAGAGGTCGATCACGACCGTGGAGCGTGTGTATCCCTTCGGCTGGCTGGGTGTGCTGGCGGATGTGCCGCCGGTCTCGGAGGAACTGATCTACGCCAACCACCCGGACGGTTTTGCGCTCTGCTCCATGCGGTCACGCAGCCGCAGCCGCTTCTACATCCAGTGCGAACTGGATGAGAAGGTGGAGAACTGGTCCGATAACCGTTTCTACGACGAACTGCGCAACCGTCTGGATACCAGGGCCGCGGAGGCGCTGGTCACGGGACCGTCGCTGGAGAAATCCATCGCGCCGCTGCGCAGTTTCGTGGCGGAGCCGATGCGTTTCGGCCGTCTGTTCCTTGTGGGCGATGCAGCGCATATCGTGCCGCCGACCGGCGCCAAGGGACTGAACCTGGCCGTGTCGGACGTGCACTATCTGCATGAATGCCTGAACGCCTTCTTCAATGACCGTGACGGTGCGGCGCTGGAAGACTATTCGCGGCGGGCGCTGGCGCGGGTCTGGAAGGCGGTGCGCTTTTCCTGGTGGATGACGTCGATGATGCATCGCTTTCCCGACAATGGTGCGTTCGGTCAGCGCATTCAGGAGGCCGAGCTGGACTATCTGACAGGGTCGGAGGCCGCAGGCCGGTCGCTGGCGGAGAACTATGTCGGCCTGCCGTTCTGACGGCGGGGTCGGGGGACCGAGGGAGGATACCGGGATGAACTTCGCGCGACTGAATGGCGTGGTGCTGCACTATGCCGACACGGGGGAGGCGGACCTGCCGGTCATTGCCTTCTCCAACTCGCTGGGGACGGACTTCCGCATCTGGGACGATGTGGTTGCGGGGCTGAAGGGACGGTTCCGCTGCATCCGCAGCGACAAGCGCGGCCATGGCCTGTCGGAGGCCCCGGCGGCCCCCTACGTGATGGCCGATCACGTAGGTGACCTGACAGCATTGCTGGATCATCTGGGGGTCCGTTCGGCGATCATCTGCGGCCTGTCGGTCGGGGGCATGATCGCGCAGGGACTGGCGGCCAGCCGACCCGATCTGGTGCGCGGGCTGGTGCTGTGCGACACGGGCCACATCATCGGGGACGACACGCTCTGGAACGGGCGGATCGAGACGGTGGAGACCAAGGGACTGTCCGTCATGACGGATGGGGTGATGGAGCGCTGGTTCTCCTCCGCCTATCGGGTGCCCGGGAACGCCGCCTATCAGGGCTATCGCAACATGTTCGAACGGACGCCCGTGGCGGGCTATTCGGGCACCTCCGCCGCGATCCGTGACACGGATTTCACCCGGTCCACATCCGCCCTGACCGTTCCGACGCTGTGCATCGTCGGCGATGAGGACAAGGCGACGACGCCGGAGCTGGTGCAGGCGCTGGCGAACCTCATCGACGGGGCGCAGTTCGCGGTGATCGCGGGGGCGGGACATCTGCCCTGCATCGAGCGCCCGGACGAACAACTGGCGCTGATGGACGCCTTCTTCCGGGAGAATGACCTTGGCTGACGATCCCCTGCAGAACAGTGACCGTTTCGAGGCCGGAATGAGCGTCCGCCGCAAGGTGCTCGGCGATGCCCATGTGGACCGGGCGCGGGCCGCTGCGACGGAACTGGACGCGGAGTTCCAGGACTACATCACGGAGACGGCGTGGGGCGGCCTCTGGACGCGGCCGCATTTCAGCCTGCGTGAACGCTCCATCGTCACCCTGTCGATCCTGGCGGCGCTGGGACGGGACGGTGAACTGACCCTGCATGCGAAGGCAACCCGCAACACCGGCGCGACACTGGACGACATCCGGGAGGCGATGCTGCATGTCGCCGTCTATGCCGGGGTCCCGGCTGCGAACCACGCCATCAAGCTGATCAAGCAGGTCTATGCGGAGATGGAAGCGGAAGAGAAGAGCTAGACCAGTCCAATGGTGCAATCGCGGTCGTTGACTGCTGCCGTCCCCGGGGCGTCGGATCAGGGGGCGAACCGGGCACGCGTCCGGTTCGCGAAGGCCACCAGGGTCAGCATGACCGGAACCTCCACCAGTACCCCGACGACGGTCGCGAGGGCCGCGCCGGAGTTCAGGCCGAACAGGCTGATGGCGACCGCGACGGCAAGCTCGAAGAAGTTCGATGTCCCGATCAGGGCGCAGGGGGCGGCGATGCGGTGTGGCACCTTCAGCGCGAAGGCTGCGGCATAGGCAATCGCGAAGATGCTGTAGCTCTGCAGGATGATCGGCACGGCGATCAGCACGATGACGAACGGCCTGGAGACGATCACCTGCCCCTGCAGGCCGAACAGGATCATCACGGTGACGATCAGGCCGACGATGGAGAAGGGTTTCACCCGGGCCTGAAACGCCTCGATCCTTGCCGGGGTCCGCAGTTTCCGACGCGTGACCAGTCCGGCGGCCAGCGGCAGCGCGATAAACAGCAGGACCGACAGGACCAGGGTCGACCAGGGGACGGTGATGTCGGTGACACCCAGCAGGAACGCCACGATGGGGGCGAAGGCGACGACCATGATCAGGTCGTTCACGGATACCTGCAGCAGCGTGTAGGTCTCGTCACCGCGCGTCAGTTGCGACCAGACGAACACCATGGCCGTGCAGGGGGCGGCCCCGAGCAGGATCAGCCCGGCGATGTACTGCATGGCGTCCTCGGGCTGGATCCAGGGTGCGAAGACATGCTGGAAGAACAGCACGGCCAGCAACGCCATGGTGAACGGCTTGACCAGCCAGTTCACCACCAGTGTGATCAGCAGCCCGCGCGGCTGTCGGGCGACATCGCGCAACGACTTCGGATCGACGCCGACCATCATGGGATAGACCATCGCCCAGATCA
Organism: Minwuia sp. IMCC3009; assembly: GCF_029909415.1. GTDB lineage: Bacteria > Pseudomonadota > Alphaproteobacteria > Minwuiales > Minwuiaceae > Minwuia. The sequence continues at coordinate 2,308,619 of NZ_CP123781.1, read as the reverse complement.
GGACGGCGACCACCAGATTGACATTCGCCACCTCTGCCGCGCCGATCGCCGCGAACAGACCGGGGGTCACATTGCCCAGCAGGATGCCGGCCACCATTGCCAGCGCGATCCAGAGGGACAGGAACTTCTCGAAGATACCCATTGGCTGACTGACGTCCCCCTCGTGATCCGGCCCGCACCCTGTGCAGGGTGGGACAGGACCTATCACCGTGGGGACGTCAGTCAAGCCCGTGAGCCACCTGCCGGGAGCATTGGCGGACGATGCGGTCAGAACAGGCCTTCGATGTCCCCGGCGTCGTTCAGCATGATCTGCTCCGCTGCCGGAACCTTCGGCAAGCCCGGCATGGTCATGACCTCACCGCAGATGACGACGATGAAACCGGCACCGGCGGACAGGCGCACTTCCCGCACGGGCAGGGAGTGACCGGTCGGTGCGCCACGCAGGTTCGGATCGGTGGAGAAGCTGTACTGGGTCTTCGCCATGCAGACCGGCAGATGGCCATAGCCGTCCGCTTCCCACTTGCGCAACTGGTTGCGGATCGCCTTGTCGGCCAGCACCTCGTCGGCGCGATAGATGCGCTTGGCGATGGTCTCGATCTTCTCGAACAGCGGCATCTCGTCGGGGTAGAGCGGGCTGAACTGGGACATGCCGCTGTCGGCGATCTCCACCACCCGGTGCGCCAGGTCGAGGATGCCGGCGGAGCCGTTGGCCCAGTGACGGCAGACAATGGCTTCCGAACCCATGGATTCGACGAATGCCTTCACCGCCTCGATCTCCGCATCCGTGTCGGCGACGAAATGGTTGATGGCGACGACAGCGGGCACGCCGAACGACTTCACGTTCTCGATGTGGCGACCCAGATTGGCGCAGCCCTTCTTCACCGCATCGACGTTCTCCGCACCCAGATCATCCTTGGCGACGCCGCCGTTCATCTTCATGGCGCGCACGGTGGCGACGATGACAACCGCGTCCGGTGCCAGGCCGGCCTTGCGGCACTTGATGTTCATGAATTTCTCGGCGCCCAGGTCGGCACCGAAACCGGCTTCCGTCACCACATAGTCGGCGAGCTTCAGCGCCGTCTGGGTCGCGGCGACGGAGTTGCAGCCGTGGGCGATGTTTGCAAAGGGGCCGCCATGCACGAAGGCCGGATTGTTCTCCAGCGTCTGCACCAGGTTCGGCTGCATCGCATCCTTAAGCAGCACCGTCATGGCGCCATCCGCATTCAGGTCACGGCAGTAGATCGGCGTGCGGTCGCGGCGGTAGGCGATGATGATGTCACCCAGCCGCTTCTGCAGGTCTTCCAGATTGGTGGCGAGGCACAGGATCGCCATGACCTCGGAGGCGACGGTGATGTCGAAGCCGCTCTGGCGCGGGAACCCGTTGCCGATGCCGCCGAGGCTCAGTACCACGTCGCGCAGGGCGCGGTCGTTCATGTCCAGCACCCGGCGCCAGGCCACGCGGCGGGCATCGATGCCCAGGCTGTTGCCCCAGTGGATATGGTTGTCGATCATGGCCGACAGCAGGTTGTGCGCGGAGGTGATGGCGTGGAAGTCGCCGGTGAAATGGAGGTTGATGTCCTCCATCGGGATCACCTGGGCGTAGCCGCCGCCAGCCGCACCGCCCTTCATGCCGAAGCAGGGGCCGAGGGAGGCTTCGCGGATACAGATCGCGGCGCGCTTGCCGATGGCGTTCAGGCCATCGCCCAGTCCGACAGTCGTCGTGGTCTTGCCCTCACCCGCAGGGGTGGGGTTCACGGCGGTGACCAGGATCAGCTTGCCATTTGGCTTGTCGGCCTGGGCAGCGATGAAGTCCTGCGAGATCTTGGCCTTGTCGTGGCCGTAGGGCAGCAGCGCCTCGGTGGGGATGTCCAGCTTGGCACCGACGGCCTGGATGGGCTGCTTGGTGGCGGCGCGGGCAATTTCGATGTCGCTCATGTGGGCCATCGCTCACGGACTCCCTGTGTCTGGGGTTTCTGTCTGCAGATACCGTCTAACGGTCAAAGATGACCGGGGCCTACTCCGCAGCGACGGTTTCCGTCGCGGCTTCGACACGCACGGCCGAGAACTTGAACTCCGGGATCTTTCCGTAGGGGTCCAGCGCCGGATTGGTGAGCGTGTTTGCTGCCGCCTCGACGAAGGCGAAGGGCATGAAGACATTGCCCTCCGACACCGCCCGGTCCGCCCGTGCCATCACCGTCAGGCTGCCGCGCCGGGTGGTCAGGCGCACCATGTCACCCGGCTGGATGCCGAGGTCGCGGATGGTCTTCGGGTTCAGCGAACAGGTCGCCTCCGGCTCCAGCCCGTCCAGCACACCGGTGCGGCGGGTCATGGACCCCGTGTGCCAGTGTTCCAGCTGTCGCCCGGTGATCAGCACCATCGGGTACGCGCTGTCCGGAACCTCATCCGGTGCAACGATGCTGGCGGGGGTGAAACGGGCACGGCCCCCTGCACGCGGGAACCCGTCGCCGAAGACGATGGGCTGGCCGGGATCCTCGGGGCTGAGGCTGGGATAGGTCACCGCCGCCTCTGCCTCCAGCCGTTCCCAGGTGATGTTGTCGAACGACTTCATCGACCGTTTCATTTCGTTGAAGACGTCACGCGGGTGCTCATAGGTCCAGTCGAGGCCGAGTCCGCGCGCGATCTGGATGGTGATCCACCAGTCCGGCCGGGCCTCCCCCGGTGCCGCGACAGCGGGGCGGCCAAGCTGTACCTGGCGATTGGTGTTGGTCACCGTTCCCGCCTTTTCCGCCCAGGCGGTCGCGGGCAGGATGACGTCGGCATAGTTCCCGGTCTCGGTCAGGAAGATGTCCTGCACCACCAGGTGGTCCAGCTTCGCCAGTGCGGCGCGGGCGTGTTCGACGTCCGGGTCCGACATGGCCGGGTTCTCGCCCATGATGTACATGCCCCGGATCTGCCCGTCGTGGACGGCATCCATGATCTCGACAACCGTCAGGCCCTTCTCGGCGGAGAAATCACGCTCGTTCTGCCAGATGTCATTGAACATCGACCGCACGCCGTCATCCGTGACGCTCTGGTAGTCGGGCAGGAACATCGGGATCAGACCGGCATCTGACGCACCCTGCACGTTGTTCTGCCCGCGCAGCGGATGCAGGCCCGATCCGGGGCGGCCCACATGGCCGCACATCAGCGCCAGCGAGATCAGGCAGCGGGAATTGTCGGTGCCGTGGATGTGCTGGGAAATGCCCATGCCCCAGAAGATCATGCCCGCCTTCGCGTTGGCGAATTCCCGTGCCACGGCGCGCAGTGTTTCGGCATCGACGCCACAGACCTCCGCCATCTTCTCCGGCGGGAAGTCGGCCAGATGCGCCTTCATGGCGTCCCAGTTCTCCGTGAAGCCGTCGATGTACTGCCGGTCGTAGAGTTCCTCCTCCACGATCACATGCATGATCGCGTTCAGCATCGACACGTCGGTACCGGGGCGGAACCGCAGCATGTGGGTGGCGTGACGGCCCAGACCGACACCGCGCGGATCCATGACGATCAGCTTGCCGCCGCGCTTGGCGAACTGCTTGAAGTAGGTGGCGGCGACGGGGTGGTTCTCCACCGGGTTGGCCCCGATGACGATGGCGCAGTCGGCGTTCTCGATCTCGTTGAAGGTCGCGGTCACGGCGCCGGAACCGACATTCTCCATCAGCGCGGCAACGGAAGAGGCGTGGCAGAGCCGGGTGCAGTGATCGACATTGTTGTGGCCGAAGCCCTGACGGATCAGCTTCTGGAACAGGTAGGCCTCTTCGTTGGAGCACTTGGCGGAGCCGAATCCGGCGATTGCCTGCCCGCCGCTGCTGTCGCGCAGGCTGGCCATGCCGCCGACCGCGCGTTCCAGCGCTTCCTCCCAGCTTGCTTCCCGGAAGTGGGGGGCAAGATTGGCAGGATCGACGTTCAGCCCCTTCGCCGGGGCGTCGTCGCGGCGGATCAGCGGTTTCGTCAGCCGGTGCGGGTGATCGACGTAGTCGAAACCGAAACGGCCCTTCACGCAAAGCCGCTGTTCGTTGGCCGGACCATCGACACCATCGACCCAGGCAATCCTGTCGTCGCGGATCTTGAAACTGAGCTGGCAGCCGACACCGCAATAGGGACAGACGGACTTCACTTCGCGATCGTAGGCGGCGGAGTCACCGGTCTCCGCCGCGTCCACGGCTGTCGCGGGCATCAGGGCACCGGTGGGGCAGGCCTGCACGCATTCACCACAGGCGACGCAGGTGCTGCTGCCCATCGGATCATCGAAGTCGAAGCTGATCGCGGCGTCATGGCCCCGGTAGGCCATGCCGATCACGTCATTGACCTGTACCTCACGGCAGGCGCGGACGCAGAGATTGCAGTGGATGCAGGCGTCCAGGTTGACCCGCATCGCCACGTGGGAGCCGTCCAGCAGGGGAACGCGGTCCTGCTCCAGCGCCGGATAGCGGCTCTCCGAAACGCCCTGCATGTCCGCCATCTGCCAGAAGTGGGAGGAGCGGTCGTGCGCGCTTTCCCGTTCCGGCTGGTCGGCCAGCAGCATCTCTATGACCGACTTTCGGGCGCTGGTGGCCCGGTCGCTTGCGGTCTTCACCACCATCCCGTCTGTCGGCGTGCGGATGCAGGATGCGGCAAGGGTGCGTTCCCCGTCGATCTCCACCATGCAGGCGCGGCAGTTGCCGTCGGCGCGATAGCCCGGCTGGTCGGCGTGACAGAGGTGCGGGATCAGCGTGCCTTCACGCTTCGCAATCTCCCAGATGGTCTCGCCTTCCCGGGCGACAACGGTCTTTCCGTCGAGTGAGAAACTGATCGGATCGGCCATGTCAGTGACTCCCATGTGCATGGTCGTAACCACGCAGGTGTTTGTAGGTCGCGCGCTGATCGGCGGTCAGGACCGGCGTCACTTCAATGTGCGCCAGAAGATGGCTTGCTCTGAGTTCGCTGCGCAGCCTTTCGGAGACGGCAAGACGCGCATTCAGGGTTTCCGGATCAGCGGTTGCCGTCTTGAACAGGGCGTCGATCTCGGCTTCCGCCACAATCAGGGCATGGCCGAGTTCGCGGGCCCTGGACTGCATGCGCTCGAACGAACGCTGTACGGTGTCGCGCTGTTTCCCGTCGAGACCGAGGTCGCCCGCGAGTTCAAGTACGTGCAGGGGACCGGGATAGCCGTTCAGTTCAGCCGGCTTGGCCAACCCCCAGCCCTTGCCCTCGCTCAGAGCATCGACATCACTGTCGCTGAGGCTGGCGACCAGCCGGGTCTGCTGTCCGGCGTACGGCGCATGATCATCGTGCGCGGAGGTGAAATGCTGAATCCCGAGTGTCCCGGCAACACCCAGTACCAGCCCGACGGCGATCAGCGCGAGGTGCCGCATCAGATCTCCTCCGGGAAATGCTTCATGGTCAGACGGATCGGATTCGGGGCGGCCTGGCCCAGCCCGCAGATCGATGCATCGACCAGTGTCTGACTGAGTTCCTCCAGCAGGCCCTGATCCCATGTGTCCGCCTGCATCAGCTTCACCGCCTTCTCGCAGCCGACACGGCAGGGGGTGCACTGGCCGCAGCTCTCGTCCTCGAAGAAGCGGAGCATGTTCAGGGCGGCGGCGCGGGCGCTGTCGTGATCGGACAGAACGACAACCGCGGCGGAACCGATGAAGGAGCCATGCGGCTGCAGCGTGTCGAAATCCAGCGGCACGTCGTTCAGGCTGGCAGGCAACAGGCCCGAGGAGGGGCCGCCCGGCTGATAGGCCTTGAAAGCATGACCTTCCAGCATGCCGCCGCAGGCATCGATGATGTCCAGGATGGTTGATCCGGCGGGCAGCAGCTTCACCCCCGGTTCCTGCACGCGACCCGAGACGGAATAGGACCGCAGGCCTTTCCGGCCGTTGTGCTCGACGCTGTTCAGTATCTCCGGCCCTTCACGCACGATGCGCGCGATCCAGTGCAGCGTCTCGACGTTGTGGACCAGTGTGGGGCGGCCGAAGACGCCGACTTCGGCGACGTAGGGCGGGCGATGGCGGGGCAGGCCGCGCTTGCCCTCGATGCTCTCGATCATCGCGCTCTCTTCGCCGCAGATGTAGGCCCCCGCGCCGCGCCGCAGGTCGAAGAAGCCCGGCGCGACAAGTCCGGCAGCCTCCAGTGCTGCGATCTCCCGGCGCAGGATCTCCAGCACCGCAGGGTATTCGTCGCGCATGTAGATGAAGATGCGTTCGGCCTCGACGGCCCAGGTCGCGATCAGTGCGCCCTCCAGAAACAGGTGCGGCTCCCGCTCCAGCCAGTAGCGGTCCTTGAAGGTGCCCGGCTCGCCCTCGTCACCATTGACGGCAAGGTAGCGCGGACCGGCATAGCCGCGCACGAAGGACCACTTGCGACCGGAGGGGAAACCTGCGCCGCCGAGGCCGCGCAGGCCGGACTCCAGAATGGTCTCCTGCACCTCATCCGGTGTCCGCGATCCGGCCCGCAACTGTTCCAGTTGGGCGTAGCCGCCGGCATCGCGGTAGCTGTCGAAGGTCTGGTAATCGGGCAGATGCGCATGGGTGTCGTCGGCCCGGATTGCGTCATTCACCTTCGCGGCATCCGCATGGTCGATGTGATTGTGTCCGATCTCCAGTACCGGTGCGGTATCGCACCGGCCCATGCAGGGGGCACGCACGACGCGAACCTGATCAGCAGGCAGCGCGCCCTTCAGGTCCCGGAGCAGGCCCTGGGCGCCGGCGAGTTCACAGGACAGGGAGTCGCATACCCTGATGGTCAGAGGTGGCGGCGGGGTCTCGCCTTCCTTCACCACATCGAAATGCGCGTAGAAGGTCGCAACCTCGAACACCTCCGCCATCGACAGCCGCATTTCCTCCGCCAGCGCGCGCAGATGCGCCGCCGACAGATGGCCAAACCGGTCCTGGATCAGATGAAGGTGTTCGATCAGAAGGTCGCGACGGCGCGAACGGTCGCCGAGCAGTGTCCGGACCTCGTCCAGGGCGCTGTCATCAAGCTGACGCCCCTTCGGTGTGCGGCGTCCCTTGCCCTTGCCGGACTTCCAGACACCCTTGCGTTCCGCCAGACCTGACACGCGCGTTCTCCGTGGTGATCGGCGGGCTCGTCGTGATGCGTCGCCGCCGGTTGCTGGGACGTTACTATGGGCGTGGCGAAACAAGAAACACGTCCAATTGCGACATGTCGCTGCCTTCCCTGAGACAAGCAGTCGATTTGTCTTTCGTTGGGGAAACCGCGTCTTTTCGACGGGTTGAAGTGATGCCGGATATGTCCAAGGATAGGTCGCAGTTTGAACAGAGCGTTCATGGGGCGGGCAGACATGCTTGTCATGGGATGTTACGGTCAACTCAGAACGTAACCACGAATGTGCCCATCAAACGGGCCAACAGGAGGCTATATATGTCAGGGAATCTTGATCCGGAACTTCTCGAACGGATGGTGAAGGAGGCGCGTCTGGGCCGTCTTTCACGCCGTGATTTCATGCGCTATGCCAGCGCCGCCGGCGTTGCCGGTGCGGTCGCGACCGGCGCCTGGTCATCCAAGGTCGCGATGGCCGCACCGAAGAAGGGTGGCAACTTCCGCCTCGGCGCGCATGACGGCAATACGGGTGACACGCATGACCCCGGCACCTACGTCACCTTCTCCATGATCCAGTTGGCGCACACGTTCCGCAGCTACCTGACGCAGATCAATCCGGACAATACCCTTGGCGGCGATCTGGCCACTTCATGGTCGGCAACCCCGGATGCCAAGGAATGGACCTTCGAGATCGTCTCGGGTGCCACGTTCCACAGCGGCAAGCCGGTGACGCAGGACGATGTCATCGCCTCCATGAACCACCATCGTGGTGACAAGAGCACTTCCGCAGCCAAGGCGCTGCTGAAGGATGTGGACGATATCGTGAAGTCCGGCTCCAACGGCGTGACCTTCAAGCTCGCGTCCGGCAATGCCGACCTGCCCTGGCTGATGACCGACTATCATCTGGCAATCTGCCCGGCCAATGCCGACGGCACCCTGAACTGGCAGACCGGCGACGGCTCCGGCCCCTACAAGCTGAACAATGCCGAGTTCGGCGTCAGCTACGAACTGACCCGCCACGACGGCTGGCATGGTGAGGGCGCGTACTTCGACAGCGCGGAGATCCTGGTGCTGAACGATCCGAACGCGCGTCAGACCGCGCTGGTGACCGGCGACGTCGATGCGGTCACCGCGGTGGATCTGAAGACCCTGAGCCTGCTGAAGCGGAACCCGAACATCGAAGTGGACAACGTGCCGAGCGGCGCCGCGATTACCATGCCGATGTTCTGTGATACCGCGCCGTTCGATGATGTGAACGTGCGTCTGGCGCTGAAGCTGGCGATGGATCGGGAGGAGATCATCCAGAAGATCGCCTTCGGCACCGCCATCCCAGGCAACGACGTGCACGTTTCGCCGAACATGCCGTACTGGGCCGACCTGCCGCAGCGCAAGTATGATCCGGATCAGGCCAAGTCCCTGCTGAAGAAGGCCGGGCACGAGAACCTGTCGATCAACCTGTCCACCGCCGACAGCGTGTACTCCGGTGCGGTCGACATGTGCGTGCTCTATGCTGAGCAGGCGAAGAAGGCCGGCATCAACATCAATGTCGTGCGTGAGCCGAACGACGGCTACTACTCCGACGTCTGGCTGAAGAAGCCGTTCTGCATGGTGCAGTGGGGCGCGCGTCCGACGCCGGACGTCATGCTCAGCCTTGCCTACAAGGATGATGCGGCCTGGAACGAGAGCCGCTGGCAGAACGCGCGGTTCAACGAACTGCTGCTGCAGGCAAAGGCCGAACTGGATCAGGCCAAGCGGGCGGAAATGTATCGCGAGATGCAGGTTCTGGCGCGCGACGACGGCGGGACCATCATTCCGATGTTCACCAACTTCGTCTATGCACGCCGCAAGAACGTCATGCATGGCCCGGATCTGGCCGCAAGCTGGCAGGTCGACGGTGCACGTGGTGTCAGCCGCTGGTGGTTCGACGGCTGATCCTGACCCGATGCAGCCCGGAGATCCTTCGGGCGTTGAACGGTTTGGCAGGCCCCCGGAAGCGATTCCGGGGGCCTGTTCCTTTTGGGTAATCCATCACCTCTTGCCGCCGGGGCCGGTGGTTCCCCGTGTCGTATTCAGAATAGTGATCGTCTGAAAGCGCCGCATCGGGATGGACAAGGGTTACACCCCTGTTACACAATCAGGTTTCGTCAACCGCTTCGGGAAAAGAGGCGGATCAAAAGGAAATTCGGGGCTGCCGGACCGTCCGGCAACGCAGGGAAGACTTCAGACGTATCCAGAGGGGGACGTGTTATGGGCGATGTCGTGAACATCGTACTAAAGCGCCTCGGATTGGGACTGCTCACGCTTTTCGTGATCTCAGTCATCATTTTCGGGGCCGTTGAGATGCTGCCGGGCGATATTGCCCAGGCCGTGCTTGGACAGGGTGCGACGGAAGAGAACGTTGCCGCCTTGCGGGAACAGCTGGGCCTGAACGACCCGGCGCCCGTACGCTATTTCGACTGGCTGGCCGGTGCAGTGGTCGGTGACTTCGGTGTTTCACTGGTGTCGCAGACATCGGTGTCGGAGGCGATTGCCCCCCGGTTCCTGAACACGCTGTTCCTCGCCGGATATGCTGCCGTGATCGCTGTTCCCGTCGCGATCATGCTGGGTATCGTGGTCGCGCTGCTGCGCAACACACTGTTCGACCGGGTCGCCAACGTGCTGACCCTGACGTCGATATCGTCGCCGGAGTTCTTCCTCGGCTACATCCTGATCCTCTACCTCTCGGTGAAGACGGGTGCATTCCCCGCGATTGCCAAGCTCAGTACCGACATGACGTTCCTCGAGTTGCTGGACAGGACGTTCCTGCCGGCACTGACGATGGTCCTCGTGGTCGTTGCGCACATGATGCGGATGACGCGAGCCGCGATCATCAGCCTGCTTGCCTCACCCTACATCGAGATGGCGCGGGTCAAGGGCATGCCGGCCTGGAAGGTGATCGTGAAGCACGCGCTGCCCAACGCCTGGGCGCCGATCATCAACGTCGTTGCGCTGAACCTGGCCTATCTGATCACCGGTGTCGTGCTGGTGGAGGTTGTCTTCGTCTATCCGGGGATCGGCCAGTTGCTGGTCGATGCGGTGACCAAGCGCGATTTCCCTGTCGTTCAGGCCTGCTGCCTGATCTTCGCGGCAACTTTCATCCTGCTGAATCTGGCGGCTGACGTGGGGGCGATCCTCACCAATCCGCGGCTTCGGTACAAGAAGTGAGGGCCGGGAAATGAATTACTTTGTCATCGGCTACTTTGCGCTGCTGATCGGGGCTTCCTGTCTCGCGGCCTACACCAACAAGCGTGGTGCGTTCCTGCTGCTCTTCTCCCTGATGCTCGTCTCCTTCGTGGTGGGCATTCTGGGCGGCGAGTCCTGGCTCTGGAGCATCACACTGGCGGCGGGGGCCATCGCGTTCTGCGCGGGCACGGCCTACGCCTTCCGGGAGTTCCTGGTCATCGTGCTGCCGCGGGAGGTCGCGAAGGCGTTCCGCACCGCCCCCCTGACGGCGACCTTCGGCCTGTTCGTCATCGGCGTCTACGCCATCGCAGGCATCTTCGCACCGATCATCGCCCCCTTCGGGGAGGCGGAGATCATCACGGAGGCCTTTGCGCCAGCGGATGAGACACTGCTGCTCGGGGGCGACCAGCTTGGCCGCGACCTGTTCAGCCGTCTGATCTATGGCGCGCGGAACACGGTCGGTCTGGCGCTGGTCGCGACCGTAGCGGCCTTCGTCATGGGCGCCTTCGCCGGTCTGATGGCCGCGACGGTCGGGGGCTGGTTCGACCAGTTCATGGGCCGGTTCGCCGATGTGATCATGTCGATCCCGTCGCTGATCTTCGCCCTGCTGATCCTGTCGATCTTCGGCACCAACATGTTCGTCATGATCTGCATCGTGGCGGTGATCTATTCGCCACGTGTCTTCCGACTGACCCGTGCGGTCGCCGGCAACATCGTGGTGATGGATTACATCGAGGCGGCGCGCCTGCGCGGTGAGGGCATCTTCTACCTGATCCGTCGGGAGATCCTGCCGAACTCCATGGCGCCGCTGGTGGCGGAGTTCGGGCTGGAGTTCTGCTTCGTGTTCCTGCTGATCGCCGGCCTGTCGTTCCTGGGCCTGGGTATCCAGCCGCCGACGGCGGACTGGGGCTCCATGGTGCGGGAGAACGCCACCCTGATCTCCTTCGGTGAGATCACGCCGCTGATCCCGGCGGCAGCCATCGCGCTGCTGACGGTCTCCGTGAACTTTGTCGTCGACTGGATGCTGTACCGGTCGTCCGGCCTGAAGGAGTGATGAGCATGGAAAGCAAACGCGACGTCCTGCTGGAAATCCGCGATCTCAAGATCGAGGGATATTCCGACGAGAAGTGGATCGAGATTGTCCATGGCATCGATCTGACCCTGCACCGGGGTGAGGTCATGGGTCTGATCGGGGAGTCCGGGGCCGGCAAGTCGACCATCGGGCTGGCCGCCATGGGCTACGCCCGTGACGGCTGCCGGATCGCCAGCGGCTCGGTCGAATTCGATGGCCTGGAACTGACCACGACGCCGGAATCCGACCGGCGGGCCTTGCGAGGGTCCCGCATCGCCTATGTGGCCCAGTCAGCGGCGGCATCGTTCAATCCGGCGCATCGGCTGATCGACCAGCACACCGAAACGCCGGTCCACTACAACATCAGGAAACGGCAGGACAGCCAGGAAGACGCGATGGAGCTTTACGAGAAGCTCCGTCTGCCGAACCCGCGCGAGATCGGTTTCCGCTATCCGCACCAGGTCTCCGGCGGGCAGTTGCAGCGGGCAATGACCGCCATGGCCATGGCCTGCCGTCCTGACCTGATCATCTTCGATGAGCCGACGACGGCGCTGGACGTGACCACGCAGATCGAGGTGCTGCTGGCGATCCGCGATATCGTGGAGCAGTACAATACCGCCGCGATCTACATCACCCATGACCTCGCGGTCGTGGCCCAGATGGCAGACACCATCAAGGTGCTGCTGAAGGGCAATGAGGTCGAGGAATCCGACACCCGCTCCATGCTGGAGAACCCGCAGGAGGAATATACCAAGTCCCTCTGGGCGGTGCGCAGCTTCCAGCGGGACCAGAAAGCGCGCCCGACAGGGGATGCCGTTCCGGTCGTGTCGGTGGAAAACATCGACGCCGCATATGGCCCGGTGAAGGTGCTGGAGGATGTTTCCTTCGACATCTACGCAGGCATGACTGTCGCGGTTGTGGGCGAGTCCGGCTCGGGCAAGTCGACCACGGCGCGCTGCATCACGGGCCTGCTGCCGCCGACCAAGGGACGTATCCTGTTCAATGGCGAGGAGCTGCCCGCCGACTACCGGAAGCGGACCAAGGACCAGCTGCGTCAGGCGCAGATGATCTACCAGATGGCCGATACGGCACTGAACCCGAAAGTGCTGATCAGCGAGATCATCGGGCGGCCCGCTGCCTTCTACGGCGGGCTGAAGGGCGGTGCCCTGAAGAGCCGTGTCGACGAACTGCTGGACCTGATCGAGCTGGAGCCGTCGAAGTACTACAACCGCTATCCGCCGGAGCTTTCGGGCGGGCAGAAGCAGCGTATCGGCATCGCCCGGGCGCTGGCGGCGGACCCGACCTTCATCATCTGCGACGAGGTGACGAGCGCCCTCGACCAGCTTGTGGCGGAGGGGATCCTGAAGCTGCTGGACCGGCTGCAGAAGGAACTCAACCTCGCCTACATGTTCATCACCCATGACCTTGCCACGGTGCGCTCCATCGCGGACGAGGTGGTAGTGATGAAGCAGGGCAAGGTGGTGGAGCAGGGGCCGAAGAACGAGATGTTCACCCCGCCGCATCATCCCTATACCGACCTGCTGCTGTCGTCGGTGCCGGAGATGGATCCCGACTGGCTGACGACGGTCGTGGAGGAACGTGGCGTCGACAATATCGGCGAGGCGGCGAATACCTGAGCGGTGATTCCGAACGACAGGCTTCACCCGACCCGGTGAAGCGAGAACTGGCAGGGGCAGGCGGGATGATCATTCCCGACCTGCCCCTTTCATTTCAGGATCCGCCTGACCCCGGCAGGCGTGCAGCCTGCACGTCGGATCAGATCGAGAAGCCGCCCAGCTTGGTCTCCAGATACTCGGCGATGCCTTCCCGCGCCCCTTCGCGGCCCAGACCGGAGTCCTTCATGCCGCCGAAGGGGGCGGCGGCGGCGCTGGGGTTGATGTCATTGACGCCGATGATGCCGAAATCCAGCCCTTCGAACATGCGGAACGCGCGGCCGATGTCGCGGGTGTAGACATAGGCGGCGAGGCCGTAGTGGGTGTCGTTGGCGAGGCTCAGTGCCTCTTCCTCATCATCGAAGGGGATGATCGGGGCGACGGGGCCGAAGGTTTCCTCCCGATAGATGTCCATGGCCGGATTGACGCCGGTCAGGATCGTCGGGGCATAGAAGAAGCCCTGTCCCAGCGCGCCTTCGGTCAGGCGGTTGCCGCCAAGCACGACCTCGGCACCCTTGTCGCGGGCGTCATCGACCTGACGGGCGACCTTGTCCACCGCCTTCGCGTTCACCAGCGGTCCGATGCCGACACCATCGTCGAAGCCCGACCCTGCCTTCATCTTTCCGACCCGGTCGGCCAGCGTGCCGGTGAAGGCATCGGCGAGGGAGGAGTGGACATAGAGACGATTGGGGCTGATGCAGGCCTGGCCGGTGTTCAGGAACTTCACCAGTTGCGCGCCCTTGGCGGCGTGCACCGGGTCCGCATCCTTGAAGACCATGAACGGTGCATGGCCACCCAACTCGCATGAAACACGTTTCATGTTGGCGGCGGCCTGCCCGGCAAGCATCCGCCCGACAGCCGTGGAGCCGGTGAAGGTGAGCTTGCGGACCTTCGGGTTGGTGGTGAACTCGTCGCCGATCGGTTTCGGGTCAAGCGCCGTCACCAGATTGATGACGCCATCCGGCACACCGGCCTCGGCCAGGATCTTGAAGATCTCGATGGCGCAGAGCGGTGTCGCCTCTGCCGGTTTCAGCACTACGGTGCAGCCGGCGGCGAGTGCCGGCCCGACCTTCCGGGTGATCATGGAGACGGGATAGTTCCAGGGCGTAACTGCGGCGACGACGCCAACCGGCTGATGCAGCACGATGAAACGCTGGTCGGAGCGGGGGGAGGGGATGGTCTCGCCATAGTTCCGCTTCGCCTCCTCCGAGAACCAGAGCAGGAAGTCGGCGCCGTACTGAACCTCCGTCCGGGCAGCGCGGATCGGCTTGCCCTGCTCCTCCGTCATCGTGCGGGCCAGATGTTCCTTGCGTTCCAGCATCAGGTCGTAGGCGCGGCGCAGGATGGCGGAGCGTTCATAGGCCGTGGTCCCGGCCCAGCCACGAAAGGCGTCATGCGCCGCGTCGATGGCCCGTCTTGCGTCGTCACGTCCGCCGTCGGGTACCTGGGTGATCACTTCCCCCGTTGCCGGGTTGATGACGTCGAACGTTCCGGACGATGCAGCGTCCGTCCATGCCCCTGAAATGAACATCCCTCTGGTCTCCGTGGTTCTGGTGTTTCAGTTCTGCTTCGTGGCGCGAATGGCAAAGCCCACGCGCGGGAAATGCACGACAATCTCGCCGACCTTCTCGTCCGTGCGACGGACCGCGATGCGCTGGCCGTTGTAGGCGTCGAGCGTGCCGACAACCGGATCGCGGGCGTAGTCCAGCGGTGTGACGGACACCTGATCGCCCGCCTGCCAGCCCTCCGCATTCTCCGCCACGCCGGTTGTTGCATCGGGGGTCGCTGCGGCGGCAACGGACAGGGCGTCCGGCCCGGTCATGTCCTGTTTCGTGCCGTGTCCGATGGCCGCGACCCGTTCCATGTAACCGGTCAGTGCCGGATAGTCGTTCAGGACGGCACCCACCTTGCGCCCGGCATTCGCCATGAACCAGAGCGGGTGGTAGAGCGTCAGATCGGCCAGGCCCGGCGTGCCGCCCGCCAGAAAGGCAGCCTTGCCGTCGATCAGGTCAGCCGCCCAGGCGAGTTGCGGTTTCAACTGCTCCAGATGGCCCGGTACCGCGGCCTTCAGCTTGTCGATATTGACACTCGTCGCGCCGCGCATCCGTGCCCGGTCCTCGTGAAAGGCGGGTGGCATCCTGTCGGCAATGGTGCCCATGACGAAGCCGGCGATGGTCCAGAACATCCCGGTCTCCGCAAAGCCGGAGATCGCCTGCGCCAGCCCCAGGCCGCCCGTCATCAGTGTCGGGTCCGGGTACCGCCGTTCCAGTTCGTCCGCGATCAGCTTGGTATCACAATAGATGTCTGCACCGATCTGCAGCACGGGTGTCTTCCTGTAGCCCCCGGTGAGCGGCATCAGGTCCGGCTTCGGCATGATGTTCGGAATATCGACGGAGCGCCATTCCAGTCCCTTCAGCCCCAGCATCAGCCGCACCTTCTCCGCGAACGGTGAGCCGTCATAGTGGTGCAGGATCAGATCGGACAAGGCGCGCCTCCCCAGGGTCGGTGTCAGTCTCTGTGGCGCACCATAGACCGGTTCGCTTTCCTGCGTCAGGGGGGCAGGGACATGTCAGGGTGCGAATTCCATCGGGCGACGAAACGGTCTATCGTCACGGCACATTCATTTCCTGGGGAGGATGACATGAGCGAGAGTGGCAAGGGCCGGGTTGCCGGCAAGGTGGCAATCGTCACGGGCGGTTCATCGGGTATCGGGCGCGCGACGGCGGAACTGCTGGCCGCGGAAGGCGCGGCAGTGCTCGTCACCGATGTGGCCGTGGAAAGCGGTCAGGCCGTGGTGGAGGGCATCAATGCGGCGGGCGGCAAGGCCGCGTTCCTGCGTCACGACGTGGCGGATGAGGCGCAGTGGGAAGCGGCCTTTGCCAAGGCCGCCGAGTTCGGCACGGTCAGCATCCTGTTCAACAATGCCGGGGTCCGGACGGAGACCATTCCGCTGGAGGATGTCACCCTTGCCGACTGGCAGGCTCACATGGCCATCAACATGGATGGCGTGTTCCTGGGCATCAAGCATGGCATCCGGGCGATGAAGCAGTCGGGCGGTGCCATCGTCAATACATCGTCGATCTACGGTATTGCGGGCGCGTCGATGATCGGGGCCTATTCGGCGTCGAAGGGCGGTGTCCGTACGCTGACCAAGGCCGCGGCCATGGAATGCACCTCGCTGCGCTATCCGATCCGGATCAATTCGGTGCATCCGGGCTTCATCGAGACGGGGATGCTGGACACGGTGGTGGAGGAATTCGGCGAATCCTTCATCAAGAAGCGCATGATCCGCGCGACACCGCTGGGCCGGATCGGGGAGGCGCGGGACATCGCGGAAGGTGTGCTGTACCTGGTCGCCGACTCCGGCAAGTTCGTCACAGGTGTCGAACTGCCCATCGACGGTGGTTTCCTGGCCCGCTGAGATGGAACAGGTGGCAGCAGCGGCGGTGGCGCGGGAGTTCAATCTCTACAAGCTGACGCCTGCGTTCCTGGAAGACCCGTTTCCGGTCTACCACGCGCTGCGCCACCACAGTCCTGTTCACCGGATGCCGGACGGGTCCGTGTTCCTCAGCCGCTACGCGGATGTGCTGGAGGTCTATCGCGACCGCCGCATGTCGTCTGACAAGACGAAGGAGTTCGGGCCGAAGTTCGGTGACGGCGGGCTGTACAGGCATCACACCACCAGTCTGGTCTTCAACGACCCGCCGTTGCACACCCGTGTCCGCAAGCTGCTGGCGGAGGCCTTCACGCCCCGCGCCATGCGCCAGATGGAACCATCCATCATTGCCATGGTCGACGGCTTTCTGGACGATGCTGCGGCGCGGCAGCAGGTTGATCTGATCGGTGACTTCGCGTTCGCGCTGCCGGTCGGGGTGATCTGCGACATGCTGGGGGTGCCGGTGGCCGACCGCGACCGGCTGCGCGACTGGGCGGTGACGATCCTGGGGGCGCTGGAGCCGGTCATCAGTGATGACCATCTGCATCGTGGCAATGCGGCAGTGGAGGGCTTCTCGGCCTATCTCAAGGACCTGATCGACGAACGGCGCAAGGCGCTGCGCGACGACGACATCCTCTCCCGCCTGATCATGGGGGAGGTCGAGGGAGAGGGGCTGACCGAGGAAGAGCTGATCCAGAACTGCATCTTCCTGCTGAACGCCGGGCACGAGACCACGACCAATCTGATCGGCAACGGGATCGCCGCCCTGCTGGCCTTTCCCGGGGAACTGCAGCGTCTGCGCGACAACCCCGAGATGATGGACAGCGCGATCGAGGAGTTCCTGCGCTTCGAGAGTTCGAACCAGCTCGGCAATCGGCGGGTCACAGTCGAAACACGCATCGGCGACGAAGTCCTGTCGCCAGGCACGGTCATCCATCTCGGCATCGGTGCCGCCAATCGCGATCCTGCGATGTTCCCTGATCCGGACAGGCTGGACATCACCCGCAGCCCGAACCGCCACCTGGCCTTCGGCTGGGGGGCGCATGTCTGCATGGGCAACACGCTGGCGCGGATGGAGGGACGGATCGCTATCCGTGGCCTGCTGGACCGCTTCGCGACCATTGAACCCGACGGTCCGTCAGCGCGAACCGGTCGTGCACGATTTCGCGGGTTCAGGACATTCCCTGTAAGGTTGCGGCAGTACTGATCCGCTCAGGGCTACGGGACCGTGGTTTGAATCCCTTTTTCGAACGAAACCGGAATATTGGCGAATCTTTCGGCAACCGGTTTCGAATCAAATCTGCGATTCAACCGGGAAGACCCGAATCCTGACGCGCCACCGTTGCCGCTGATCAACTGGTGCGACCAGAAGCACAGGGGGGAGGGAGTGGCGACGCGCCAGGATCGGTTCGTCGGATTGGGGATCAGGCGCCGCTTACATTGTGGCGGCTGTGGATCAGATTGCCGAACCAGTTGCGAACATCATGGTACCCGCTGATCAGCAGGTTCGAGATCATCGCCGAGCGCACTGCACGGGCCTCGAGGATCATGTTCTGGATTTCGACAGCTTCAAGCTTGCGCGCCGTGCTTTCGCCATGCGCATTCCGGGGAGACATCGGATACTCCGTTTCTTGGACAGGCACCGGTGGGATCTTCGCGATGACACCGTATGCTGCACTGCAATATAGGTGGCGGCATTGCGCTTGGAACCGGCGTTGGTGTTATGCTGCGTTGCACAAGATGCAGGGCTTGAGGGTCAACAAATTCCTTCCGGAACATTTGGTTGCCGATTGCAGATGGCAAGGCTGGGCGGCTGCGCTATCCTGCGCCGATGAAATTCCTGCATGGTCATGTTCGACAGGACGATTCGGCGGGGGATCTGCCGCCGCTCGACAGGGTGTCGCTCGAATTCAAGGACATCGAATGGGAACGCGGCTACAAGGCCGCCATGCGGGACGGCAACCTGTTGCAGGTGCGCCGGGCCTTGCTGATCGGGATCGCACTCAACACGGTGTTCGTGCCGGTGGATTTCTTCGGGCTCTGGCTGAACGCCGAACTGCTTGGTCTGTTGCGACTGTTCGTGCTCAACGGGCTGATGCTGGTTGGCTATGTGCTCAGCTATCTTGATTTCTGGCGGACGCGTTGGCCTTTGCTTCTCAATCTCGCCGCGGTCGAGGTATGCGTCTTTCAGGCCCTTTCCAATGTTTACGGCGGCCACCCGCTTCCAGTGGATTCCGGCTTCATCCTGTTGATCTTCATCATCTATTCCCTCTTTCCACTGTTCTACATCCAGGCTGTGGTCACGGCATCCATCAGTACGGTCCTTTTCCTCGCCATCACCTTTCCCTTTTCGCTGGAAGACACGGACCCGATCCGGGTCGTGTCGAGCGCGATGCTGATCATTTCGGCCAATCTCGTGGGGCTCTTTGCCGCCCGGCGGCTGGAGTTGTTGCGCCGCAGGGCCTTTGCCCGCTCCGTCATCATCGATCAGGAACGCAACAAGGCCCGGGAACTGCTGGACCGCATCCTGCCGGCCTCGGTGGCGCAACGGCTGCGGGAGGGGAACGGACATACCACCGAGCGGTTGTCCGACGTCGCAGTGCTGTTCGCCGATCTGCAGGACTTCACCACACTGGCGGCATCCTGCGAGCCGGAGGAGACGCTGACCCTGCTCTCCGATGTGTTCGAGAAGTTCGATGCCCTGGTCGCGCAACATGGCGTGGAGAAGATCAAGACCATCGGCGATGCCTACATGGTCGCTTCCGGTGCGCCGCCGGGGTCAACCTCCAACATTCGCAACATTGCCGCTCTGGCCTGCGACATGCTGCGTGCGGTGGAGGGGATGAGCCGGCCCGACGGCACACCGCTGGGAATCCGTATCGGCATTTCCAGCGGGCCGATCATCGCTGGTGTGGTGGGTGACAGCCGCTTTCTCTATGACCTCTGGGGCGACCCGGTGAACACGGCCTCGCGCATGGAGACGACCGGCGAATGCGGTCGGATCCAGGTGACCGAGGATGTCGTGGCGGCGCTGGGCGATATCTACCGGTTCGAACCGCGCGGCGAGATCGAGATCAAGGGCAAGGGCAGGATGCGGACCTGGTGGATGACGCCTTCCCCGGAACCTGTCAGCGAGACTGCGGTTGCCGCTGAGTAGACGGTCGATCCGGGTTCACTGCTGCATCCCGTTCAGCTGCCCCCATTTCACCCGCGACCACAGGCGTTCGTGAAGCATGTAGGCCAGCGTGCCGGTGGCCGTGCCGATGACCGCGACGATGCCGCCATCTGCCAGTGATCCGGTGACGGCGTAGGTGATGCCGCACATCACCAGCAGGCCGGATGTCTGCCAGGTCGCGGTTTTCGCCAGGGTGCGCAGGTTGGTGTCCATCTCGAATGTGCCTCCGCGTCTGATGGTGTCGGCCCCGGTATAGGCGATCGACCGATGGGCGGGTATTCTGTGAATTCCATTGAAAAAATCATGCTTGTGGAGAAAAATCTCCTCATGCATGATTTATTCGACAAGCGTGAGCGTTCCGAGGTTTTCCAGGCGCGGCTTGCGGAAGGCATGAAGCGGTCAGCCATGAACCGGAGTGAACTGGCGCGCCGGACTGGTGCCGACCGCTCCACCGTTGCCCAACTGCTCTCTGATGAGGTGGGGCGTCTGCCCAATGCCCATCTGGCGGCCTGTTGCGCCCAGGTGCTGGGTGTCAGCGCCGACTGGCTGCTTGGCCTGACCGACCGGCCGGAGCGGCCCGGTGACGTGATTGCGGCGGCGGTCTCGGTGACCCAGGCGGCGCGCGCGGCGTGGGATGACGAACTGCTGGACTGGCATCGGGAGGCCGCCGGCTACAAGATCCGCCACGTGCCCGCGACCCTGCCAGACATGCTGAAGACCGAGGATACGCTGCGCTGGGAGTATGAGCGCACGCTGGGCAAGACCGCGGAACAGGCCATCGGGGCGATGCAGGATCGGCTGGCACTGATGCGGCAGAACCAGTCGGACTTCGAGATGGCCGTCTCGCTGGGCGAGCTGCATGCCTTCGCGGCCGGACAGGGATACTATCGGGGGCTGTCGGCCGATGTCCGGCGCGATCAGCTGACCAGCATGGCGGCGTCGGTGCGGGACTTCTTTCCGTCGCTGCGGCTGTTCCTGTTCGATTCCCGGCGGATCTTCTCCGCACCGGTCACGGTCTTCGGTCCGCTTGTCGGTGTGGTCTACATCGGTCGGTTCTATCTGGCGTTCCGGTCCCGTGACCGGGTACGGATGCTGACCGAGCAGTTCGACGCGCTGGTGCGGGAGGCTGAGGTGGACGCACGCGACGCCGGGGACTGGCTGCAAGATCTGGCAGGGACCGTCTGACCGGCATCGGAATCACCATGCGCCAAGGATTCCGTTTTCCCGCGCACTGGCCTATGTTGCTGTCGTGGACGCGAATTTCGGGAGAGGTGGCATGATCAACCGTGTCAGGCTGGGCGTGAATATCGACCATGTGGCGACGATCCGGAATGCCCGCGGGGGCGGCCATCCGGACCCGGTGCGTGCGGCGCGACAGGCTGCGGAGGCCGGCGCGGACGGAATCACCGCGCATCTGCGCGAGGACCGGCGACATATATCCGACAATGACATCGACCGGCTGGCGGCGGAGATCAGTGTGCCGCTGAATCTGGAGATGGCCGCAACGGATGAAATGCTGGCCATCGCGCTGCGCCACAAGCCGCATGCCGCCTGCATCGTGCCGGAGAAGCGGGAGGAGCGTACCACCGAGGGCGGGCTGGATGTGGCCGCCAAGCATCGCGAGCTTGCGCCATTGGTGAAGCAGCTTACCGACGCGGGCATCCGCGTCTCCCTGTTCATCGAGCCTTCGCCGGTGCAGCTGCATGTGGCCACGGCGCTGGGCGCGCCGGTGGTGGAGCTTCATGTCGGTGCCTATTGCGACAGCGAGGGCGAGGAACGTGCCGCTCACCTGCAGCGCATCAGGGAGGCGGCGGCCCATGGCGCCTCGATGGGTCTGGAGATCCATGCCGGGCACGGGCTGACCTTCGATACCGTGGGCGATATTGCGGCAATCCCGGAGATCGTGGAACTGAACATCGGACACTTCCTGATGGGCGAGGCCATTTTCTCCGGCCTGCCTTCCGCCATCACCCGGATGCGCAGCCTGATCGACAAGGCCCGTGCGGAAGCACTTGGGCAGGCCAGTGCCTGAGTCCGGGCGCCCGCCAGCATGATTGTCGGGCTTGGCATCGACCTCTGTGACACGCGGCGGATCGAGGGCGCGCTTGACCGCTTCGGTCAGCGGTTCCTCGATCGTTGCTTCTCTCCCGACGAACAGTCGGTCAACGAGGGGCGGGCTGACCGTGCCGCCCGCTATGCCCGTCGCTATGCCGCGAAGGAGGCCTTCGCCAAGGCCGTCGGAACCGGCATCGGCGAACATGCCTTCCTCACCGAGATCGAAGTCGTGTCGGCCCCCAACGGCAAGCCGTCGCTGCGGCTCTCGGGTGCCGCCGCGCGCACGATGCAGACCCTGGCGCCGGAGGGACACCATGTCGTCGCGCATCTTTCGATGACGGACGAGGCACCCTATGCGATGGCGCAGGTCATCCTGGAGGCCCGGATCGGTTGACAGCGGCAGGGTGTTTGGGGTCTATCTCGCCGCTGTGCTCAACGCGCTGAGACAGACTGCTTCGCCCGGCGGGGCACCCCAGCACCCACAGACGACAAGAGAGACGGAATGGCGTCGAAATCCAAGGGCGGCATTGGTGAGACGATCAAGACCGTTGTCTATGCGGTACTGATTGCGCTGGTCATCCGCACGGTGGCCTTCGAGCCGTTCAACATTCCGTCGCGCAGCATGGTCCCGACCCTGCTGGTGGGCGACTTCCTGTTTGTCTCCAAGTACAGCTACGGCTACAGCAAGCATTCGCTGCCATTCAGTCCTGACCTGTTTTCCGGACGGATCCTCGGCAGTGAGCCGGAACGTGGTGACGTGATCGTCTTCAAGACGCCGCGCGACAATGACACCGACTACATCAAGCGCCTGATCGGACTTCCCGGCGACCGTATCCAGATGCGACAGGGTGTGCTGCACATCAATGACAGCCCGGTGAAACGCCAGCGCGTCGAGGATTTCGCCTATCAGGACGAATATGGCCGCACGAGCTTCGTGTCGCAGTTCGAGGAAACCCTGCCCAACGGCCGGACCTATCGCACGCTGGATCTGCGTCCCACGGGTCGCGATGACAACACGCAGGTCTATACCGTGCCGCCGGGGCACCTGTTCATGATGGGCGACAACCGCGACAATTCCAGCGACAGCCGGGTGCCGATCAGTGCCGGTGGTGTCGGCTTCGTGCCGATGGAGAATCTGGTCGGGCGCGCGGAGATCCTGTTCTTCAGCATCGATACCGACTTCCACTGGTACGAAGTCTGGAAGCTGATCGGCAACATCCGCTACGGTCGCCTGGGCGACTCGCTGGAGTGAACCCTTGAGCGACGTCGCATCGGGGCTGGAAGACCTGCAGGCGATTCTTGGCCACAGCTTTCGCGATCCCGATCTTCTTTCCCTGGCCCTGACACATCCGTCGGCACTGGCGAAGGGCAGGAAGGGGCGCGGTGACTATGAGCGTCTGGAGTTCGTCGGTGACCGTGTTCTTGGCCTCGTGATCTCCGAATGGCTCTACGAATTCTACCGCCAGGCCGACGTGGGCCGCATCGCCAGCCGCTACAACGAACTGGTGCGGCGCGAGACCCTGGCTGAGGTGGCACTGGAGATCGGGCTGGACAGATGCCTGATCATGGCGGCCTCCGAGCGTGGCACCGGGGGGGCGACCAAGCCCGCGATCCTGGCGGACGCCTGCGAGGCGGTGATAGCGGCGCTGTATCTGGAGGGTGGTCTGGATGCGGCACGGGATTTCGTGCGGCGTTTGTGGCACGATCGTGTGGCGGGCCTGAAGCAGGCCCCGCGCGATCCGAAGACGGAGATCCAGGAGCTGGCCCACGCCAGGGGGGTCGAGCCGCCGAAGTACACCGTGCTTGCGACGGACGGCCCCGATCATGCCCCGCTGTTCACCATCGAGGCGGCATGTGACCTCGGTACGGCAACAGCACAGGGACCATCGAAGAAGGAGGCGGAGCGGAGCGCCGCACGCGAGCTTCTGAAACAATTGCAGGGAACCTGAAAGTGGCGAACAAGTCGGCGGCGGACGGAGACAGGACAAGGGCGGGCTTCGTGGCGCTGGTGGGCGCACCGAACGCCGGAAAATCGACGCTGCTGAACCAGCTTGTGGGGCAGAAGGTCTCCATCGTTTCGCCCAAGGTGCAGACGACCCGCGCCCGGGTCGTCGGGATTGTCATGGAGGGGGTGAGCCAGATCATCCTGGTTGATACCCCTGGCATCTTCGCGCCGAAGCGCAAGCTCGAACAGGCGATGGTGGACGCGGCCTGGGCCGGTCAGGAAGAGGCCGACCGTACCCTGTTGCTGATCGATGCGGAGCGCGGCGTGGGGGAGGATACCGACAGGATCCTCAAGCGGCTGGGTCAGGCAGGCAAGAAGATCTGGGTGGCCCTGAACAAGATCGACCAGGTGCGCAAGGATGCCCTGCTCGCACTGGCGGCGCAGCTTGGCGATGTCGAATGCATCGACAGGATATTCATGATCTCCGCCCTGAACGGCGACGGGGTGAACGATCTGCGCGCCGCAATGGCGGCTTCGGTTCCGGAAAGCCCGTGGCTGTACCCGGAGGATCAGGTGTCGGAGATGCCGAGCCGCCTGCTGGCCGCCGAGATCACGCGGGAAAAGCTGTTCATGCGCCTGCATCAGGAACTGCCCTATTCCCTGACCGTCGAGACCGAGAAATGGACGGAGCGTAAGGACGGGTCCGTCAGGATCGATCAGATCGTCTATGTCTCGCGTACCGGCCACAAGCCCATCGTGTTGGGCAAGGGCGGACGTACGATGCGTCAGATCGGGCAGGCCGCGCGGGAGGAACTCTCCGAACTGCTGGAACGCCCGGTCCACCTATTCTTGTTCGTGAAGGTCAGGGAACGCTGGCTGGAGGACCCGGCACGCTATCGAGAGATGGGCCTCGAATTCCCGCGCTAGGTCGGTTCGTCAGGTGAGGGCACCGGCAGCGGCGTGCTTCGCCGCCGCTGTATTCAGCTTGCCTGCCGCATGCTCAGGTTTCCCGCGGCCTGCCGGAACGTCTGCATGACAAAGATGCGGATGGCGCTCGACAGGTTTGCCGTATCGCGGTTGCGGTCGATTTCCTCGACCAGCGAACTCAGCCGCTGACCACGGGAGTCGGCAATCTCGCGGAGGGCGGACCAGAAGACATCTTCCAGCGAAATGCTCGTCGGATGCCCGGCGATCCGCACCGACCTCTTGTGGATGGCACCGAAGCCGACGATGTTGATGCGTTGGTCATTCATGCGGACTGGTCCTCGAATTTGGCGCGAGCGGGGGGCTTCAACTTGCCCAGGAACCGCTCGAGCAACTGCCCTGCCTTGGCGATCTGGCGCTCATTCGCCTGATCCATCAACTTCTCAAGTGTCTCACCTGCGCGGCGGTGACCGGCGCGTTCCGCCAGTTCGAACCACATGATCGCGCGCGCGATGTTCTGCTGCACATTCGTCCCGTCGCGGAACTTCTCTCCCAGCGTCACGAGTGCCCTGCGATGACCGCGCGCTGCCGCACGGCGATACCAGCGCAGGGCCTGATCGACATCGACATCGACCCCCTTGCCGGTCTCGAACGCGTCCGCCAGCAGGAAACTCGACCCGGCGTCGCCGCGTGCGGCACCTTCCCTGAAGTAGGTGACGGCCTTCGACCAGTCCCTGACAACACCAAGACCACGCGCATACATCAATCCAAGCTGATAGAAGGCCCGTCGCTCGCCCTGCTCGGCGGCGCGCTGGAACCAGTCGTATGCCGCTTCGGGGTCGGCATCGACACCAGTGCCTTGCAGCAGCATGACGCCGAGGTTCTTCTGGGCGTTGGCGTGACCCTGTTCCGCCGCGGCAAGATACCAGCGATAGGCCTCGGCCTCGTTCTGCTCCACGCCCCAGCCTTTCAGGAAGGTCCGGGCGAGGTTGTTCTGTGCCGCAGCCCGTCCCCGCTCTGCCGCCTCGCTGAACAGGCTGTGTGCACGTTCTGGATCGACCTTCACGCCCTTCCCATTCAGGTAGCAAAGACCCAGATTGTTCTGCGCTGCCGCGTGACCCTTCTCGGCCAGGTCACGCCAGATCGCTACTGCCTGCACATAATCCTGGGCCCGGAACGCGCTCAGCGCCTCCCGATAGAGCTCGGCGCGATCTCTGGCGGCCTGCGCAGGAGATGCCAGAATGGAAGAGAATCCCATTATGCATGTCAGCAGCAGAATGCCACACAGCGCTGACAAGGGGGAAACTCGCAATTTGCAATACATCATCATGATACCCCACTGAACAGCAAGTCGCGCGCCATTGCGGGGCGTGTCGGAAACTGAGCGTTTCCAGACGTGCAATTGATTGGGGACTGACGCGTTGCCATCTCTCCGGCAGATTGGCGGTTGCTCGCAACAGGAGAATTCGGAATGGATACGACACTGCAGGATGGAGCCAAGGAGACCCGGACGGATGCACGCGCTGTGGCGCATATCGTGCCGGGCGTCGCCGCGCAGGATGGGGCTGGGGTCCGGCTGAAGCGCAGCCTCGGCGGGCCGGAGCTGCAGTTGTTCGACCCGTTCCTGCTGCTGGACGAGTTCCGTTCCGATGACGCGAGTGACTATATCGCCGGTTTTCCGGACCACCCGCACCGTGGCTTCGAGACCGTGACCTACATGCTCGCCGGTCGGATGGGGCACAAGGACAACCAGGGCAACGCCGGCCTGCTGAAGCCCGGTGGCGCGCAGTGGATGACGGCGGGCCGGGGCATAGTGCATTCCGAGATGCCGGAACAGGAAGACGGGCTGATGTGGGGCTTCCAGCTCTGGGTCAACCTGCCCGCCGCGCAGAAGATGCGTCCGCCCCGCTATCAGGACATCGAGCCCGAGGACATTCCGGAACTGGATCTGGAGGATGGCGTGAAGGTGCGCCTGGTCGCCGGAACCCTGCGCGGGCAGGAGGGGGCGGTGCGCGACATCGCGGTCAGCCCGATCTACTGGGATGTGCATCTGGATGCCGGCAAGGCGCTGGCAGAGAGCCTGCCAACCGGCCACAACGCCTTCATCTATGTCTATGACGGCAGCGTTTCCGTGGGTGACAGGCCCGTTGACACGGGCGAGATGGCACTGCTGACCCATGGCGCGAAGCTGAACGTGCAGGCATCCGGTGGGGAGGCCGCCCGCTTTCTGGTGATTGCGGGGCAGCCGATCGGGGAGCAGGTCGCCCGTTACGGTCCTTTCGTGATGAACACGCGGGAGGAGATCATGCAGGCATTTCAGGACTTCCAGGCGGGCAGGTTCTGAGTGGACCTGTGACACTTGACGCCAACGTCAGGCGGGACTACCTCCACCGGACCCATCCATCGAAGAACCGAGACTCATGGCCCTGCTTCCCATCATCACCGCGCCCGATCCCCGTCTGAAGGTCCGCTCCGAGGCCGTCGGGCAGATCGATGACGAACTGCGTGCCTTCATGGATGACATGCTGGAGACGATGTACGACGCGCCCGGTGTCGGGCTGTCGGCGATCCAGGTGGGCGTGCCGAAACGGGTGATGGTGGTGGACTGCGCCGACGATGGCGCAGCGGCCAACCCGATCTATCTGATCAATCCGGAGATACTCGAGTCGTCGGAGGATCTGCGGGCCTACGAGGAGGGCTGCCTGTCCCTGCCGGAGCAATATGCGGAGGTGGAGCGTCCGGCAACGATCCGGGTGAAGTACCTGGACCAGCATGGTGCCACACAGGAACTGACCGCCGATGGCCTGCTCGCCACCTGCATCCAGCACGAGATGGATCATTTCGAGGGGATCCTGTTCGTGGATCATATCTCCGCGCTGAAGCGCAACATGATCCTGCGCCGCCTGAAGAAGGCGAAGAAGCTGCAGGCCACCGGCTGAATGTCGGGCCCGGCGCAGCCCCTGCGCATCATCTACATGGGCACACCTGACTTCGCGGTCGCGCCGCTGCGCGCGCTGCATGCCGCCGGTCACCGGATCGTGGCGGTTTACTGCCAGCCGCCGCGCGCCGCAGGTCGGGGCAAGAAACCGCGCCCCAGCCCGGTGCAGCAGGCCGCCGAGGAACTGGGTCTGAGCGTACGCACGCCGCTGAATTTCCGCGACGCATCGGACCGTGAGGCCTTCGCCGCCCTGGAGGCCGACATGGCCGTGGTTGCGGCCTACGGGCTGATCCTGCCGCAGGCGATCCTGGATGCGACGCGGCTTGGCTGTTTCAATATCCATGCGTCCCTGCTGCCGCGCTGGCGTGGCGCGGCGCCGATCCATCGTGCGATCATGGCGGGGGACGATGAGACCGGCATCACGATCATGCGCATGGAGGCGGGGCTGGACACCGGGCCCATGCTGCTGGTGGACAGGACACCGATCCGGGCCAGCGATACCACCGCGACGCTGCACGACCGGCTGGCGGCCATGGGCGCCGATCTGGTGGTTCAGGCAGTTGCCGACATTGCTGCCGGGCAGGCGGTTGAAACTCCGCAGCCGGAAGCCGGTGTGACCTATGCCGCCAAGATCGACAAGGCCGAGGCCCGCATCGACTGGAGCTGGGATGCGGAGCGGATCGAACGCCTGATCCGCGGCTTGTCACCCTTTCCGGGAGCTTGGTGCGAGATCGACGGGCAACGGGTCAAGATTCACGCGGCCCATGTGGTGGAGGATGCCACCAGCGGTCGGCAGCCCGGCGTGACCGTCGATGACCAGCTTGCCGTGCAGTGTGGCTCGGGCGTCCTGCGCCTCACCCGTCTGCAGAAGGCCGGCAAGGGCGTGATGGACGCCGCTGCCTATCTGAATGGTCGTCCGGTGCCCGCAGGCACCGGACTCTGATCATTCCGCCGGGGCGGTGAAGCCACCGTAGCTGTCGTCGCCCGCCTGCGCCTTCTTTTCATCCTGCGCGTCCTGCTCCGCCTTCTGCTTGCGACGATTCCAGGGCAGGGCCCGGCTCGTTGCGACGCCGAGCGCCAGCAGGCTGGGGGTGACGACCAGGGTCAGGATGGTGGCGAAGCCGAGGCCGAAGGCCACCGCGCTGGCAAGCTGTACCCACCATTGCGTTGACGGCGCCCCCATCGTGATCTCACGGCTGAAGAAGTCGATATTGGCCTGGAAGACCATCGGCATCAGACCGCAGATGGTGGTCACGGTGGTCAGCAGCACGGGCCGCAGACGCTGCGCGCCGGTGCGCACGATGGCCTCCAGCGGCTCCATGCCATTTCTGGCCAGGTAGGAATAGGTATCGATCAGCACGATGTTGTTGTTCACCACGATGCCGGCCAGTGAAATGACGCCTACACCGGTCATGACGATGCCGAAGGGCTGACCCATCACCAGCAGGCCGATCATGACGCCGATTGTCGACATGATGACGGCGGTGAGGATCAGGAAGGCCTGATAGAAGCTGTTGAACTGCGTCACCAGGATGATGCCCATGACAAACAGCGCGATGACGAAGGCATTCATCAGGAAGGCTTCCGCTGCCGCCTGCTCCTCGTCCTGGCCCTTGAACGCGATATCGACATCCCTGTCGAAATCCTGCTCGGCGAGCCAGGCCTTGACCTCCTTGACCTTGTCATCGACCAGCACGCCCTCCTGCACGTTGGCCTGCACCACCAGCTTGTAGGCACCGTCCACCCGCTCGATCCGGCCGACCTTTGGTTCCGGCGTCCGGGTCACGAAGTTCGACAGCGGCACCAGGCCATTGGGCGTGTTGATGCGCAGGTTGTCGAGCTGGTTCAGGGTCCGGTATTCCTCCGGAAACCGCACACGGATATCCACTTCCTCGTCGGTGTCGTCCGGGCGGTAGTCATCGACCTTCACACCATTGGTGACGAACTGGACCATGGCCCCGATGGCCGCGACGTCGGTGCCGAAGCGACCGGCCTGGGCGCGATCGACCTGCAGTTCCCACTGAATACCCGGCAGGGACCGCGAATCCTCGATATCGCGCAGTCCCTCCACGTTGTCCTCCAGATAGGCACGGATGCGGTCGGCGACAGGCGGCAGTTTCTCGCTGAAGAGGGAGGTGATCTGGACCTGCACGTCCTTGCCGGTCGGCGGCCCGTTCTCTTCCTTGCGGGTCTCGACCTCGATACCGGCAAGATCGGCAGTTGCCTCCCGGATCTGCGGCAGGACCACGTCGGCCGGACGGCGTTCCAGCCAGTCCTTGAACTCCAGCGTGATGATCCCGATCACATCCTCGGAAATGTCATTGCCGTCCTGCTCACGCTTGCCGGAACGGGTATAGACGGTGGAGAAGTCGTCGAACCTCAGCACGCGGTTCTCGACCTCGCGGACCAGCGCATCCTGTTCCTTGATCGACATGTTCCCGCGTGCATGGACGTAGACCAGCGCCCGCTCGGGCTCGACGTCGGGGAAGAATTCCACGCCCTTGCCGAAGACACCGTAGGCCGTGTTGACGCCGACCAGGCTGATGATCGCCAGGACCATGATCGTGGCAGGCCAGAGCACGGGCCGTCGGACAACACGATTGAGGAACCGCGCGTAAACGCCCGTGAAGCCGCGGATGCTCGTGATGGGACCACTCTCGGCCGCCGCAACCGCACTGTCCGGCCCCGCCGTGGTCTTGCCGAAGATCGATCCAAGCGTCGGGATGAAGATCAGCGCCATCAGCAGGGAGCCGGAGAGCGTGGTGATCAGGGTCAGCGGCAGGAACTGCATGAATTCACCGACCACGCCGGGCCAGAACAGCAGCGGCATGAAGGCCGCCAGCGTCGTGGCCGTCGAGGCGATGATGGGCCAGGCCATGCGCTTGGCGGCCATGGCATAGGCAACCCTCTTCGGCTCGCCTTCCTGCATCTTCCGGTCCGCGAACTCGGTCACCACGATGGCGCCGTCGACCAGCATGCCCACCGCCAGGATCAGCGCGAACAGCACAACGATGTTGATCGTGAAGCCGAACATGAACAGGTAGAGAATGCCGATCAGGAACGAGCCCGGGATGGCGACGCCGACCAGCAGCGCGCTGCGCAGCCCCAGCGCCGCAACCACGACGATCATGACCAGCAGAATGGCGCTGATCACGTTGTTCTGCAGGTCCTGCAGCATGTTGCGGATATCGTTGGACTTGTCCTGGCTGAACGAGACCTCGATCCCCGCAGGCCAGCGCTGCGCCTGCTCTTCCACCAGGTGGCGCACATTGTCGATGGTCTCGATGATGTTCGCGCCCAGCCGCTTCTTCACTTCCAGTGCCACGGCGGGACGGCCGTTCAGGCGGGCATAGTTCTCCGCGTCCTTGAAGGTGCGTCGCACGGTGGTGACGTCAGCCAGGGTCACGACAGCATCGCCGTCGGTCTTGATCGGCAGGCTGAGCACGTCATGCGCGGTCTTGAACAGGGCCGGGACCTTGATCGCGAAGCGGCCTTCGCCGGTGTCCATCGCGCCGGCCGCCACCAGGCGGTTGTTCAGCGTCATGGTCTGGATCAGCTGCGCCTGGTCGATCTGGTAGCTTTCCAGCTTGGCGGGGTCGAGCACCACCTCCAGCAATTCGTCGCGGTCACCGGCCATGTCGACGCCCAGCACCGTGGTGATGCCTTCGATATCATCCTTCAGTTCCCGTGCGACCCGGTACAGGGCGCGCTCGGGAATGTTGCCCGACAGGGTCACGACGATGACGGGAAACAGGCTGAAGTTCACCTCCTCCACGCGCGGTTCATCCGTTTCTTCGGGCAGCTCGGACTTGGCGGTATCGACCTTTTCCCGCACGTCCGTCAGGGCCTGGTCGGCATCGAAGCCGGCATCGAACTCCAGGATCACCGAGCCGAAGCCGTCGGCGGCGATGGATTTCATCTCCTTCACACCGTCGATGCCCTGCAGTTCCTGCTCCATCGGCCGCACCAGAAGTCGCGCGGAGTCCTCCGGCGAGATGCCGTCGTGGGTCATGGAGACGTAGATGATCGGGATGTTGATGTCCGGATCGGATTCCTTCGGAATCGCGTTGTAGGCGGCAGCGCCCGCGAGCAGGATCAGAACAAGCGTGGCGATGACCGTTCGCGAACGGTCGATCGCTGCATCGATAATGGCGCTCATCATGATGGCTTACTCCGCCAGTGCGACGTCGACGACCTGGCCTTCGCGAACGAATTCCTGACCGACAGTGATGATCTGGACCTGGGGGGGCAGTCCGCTGACCCAGACCCCGTCCGGCCCGTCCGCGATGATGCTGATG
This sequence comes from Minwuia sp. IMCC3009, assembly GCF_029909415.1. Lineage (GTDB taxonomy): Bacteria > Pseudomonadota > Alphaproteobacteria > Minwuiales > Minwuiaceae > Minwuia. The sequence continues at coordinate 2,276,840 of NZ_CP123781.1, read as the reverse complement.
GGGACGAAGGCAACCTGGCGATTGCGGTCCACGGTACGAACGCCGATGGCGCCGGCGTCATTCAGCGTCAGGATTGCAGGCGTCAGGAAATGTGCCTGAACACTGCCGGCTTCCAGCATGATTTCCGCCGTGATGCCGTCGCGGATGGAGCGGTCCGGATTGTCGATCTCGATCTCTGTCCGGAACGTCCGGGTGGAGGCTTCCGCGATGGGGGAAATGAACCGGACCTTGCCGCTCACCTTCCGCCCGTCGATCAGCACGACCTCCGCCGGTGTGCCGATCTCCACCTGTCCGATCTCCCGCTCCGAGATATTGCCGATGGCCAGGATCGGATCCTGATCGACAATCACGGCGACCGGATCACCAACCTTCAGGAACGCGCCAAGCTGGACGGGACGGGAGGATATGACGCCGTCGAAAGGCGCCCGGACGGTCAGGTAGGCGATATCGACCTCCATGCTCATCCGCGCCGCCTTGGCAGCGTCCAGTGCCGCGGCACCGGCGACGACCTGGGTGTCGGCGCGGTAGCCCTTGGCATTGAGCTTCCGGTCGGCCTCGTACTCGATCTCGCGCTGCTTGATCAGGGCCTCGGTCTCGGCCAGGCGTGCGCTGCGGTCACCGGCGGCGAGACGGACGATCGGATCGCCCTTCGCGACCCGGTCACCCTTCTTGCGGTAGATCTGTTCGACCCGGCCCTGCGTCTGTGCCCGCACCTCCACGGTCCGAACCGACTCCGTCCGGCCGCGCACGGTGATCTGCACGGCATGGGGCGCGGATTCGCTGATCCGGGTCCGGACGCTCGTCTTGTGGGCGTGCGGCTTGGCTTCCGGGGCTGCCGCAGGGCCTGCCGCGGCTGCCGGCGCACTCGCTTCAGTCGCCGCGGGCCCTTCCGACGCGTTGGCACTGTCCTGATTGCCAGGGCCGTCAGCGTCCAGCACACCGGTCAGCAGCCAGCCTACAGCGGCGACGGCAATGATTATCGCGATTAGGATTGATCGGTTCACGGTCATTTACTCCGGGGCGGGCGGTTCAGTCTGCGGCGGCGCGGGCCATCAGGGCCTGCGCTTCGACGAGGTGGCGGTTTTCTTCCAGATAGTCCCGTTCCGCCTGGTACACGGCCCGGCCGAAGCCGCGCAGGAACCGGACCACGTTCGGCGTGGCGGCCTCATCCAGGCAGGTGTCGAGTTCCTTGAGGTTGGCGTCGAGACCGGCCAGTCGTTCGTCGATCAGCCCCGCGATGCGCGAGGGGACCATCAGGTCGGAAAACATCATCATCGCCAGAAACTCGGAACGCAGGCGATCCTTGCGGGGCTTCTTCTCCAGCGCATCCATGAAGGCCATGCGACCGGCAGCGGTAATGGAATAGATCTTCTTGTCGGGGCGCCCGTCCTGTGCCTCCGCCTTGCAGGCGATCCAGCCGTCTTCCGTCATGCGGTTCAGGGCCGGATATATCGATCCGAAACTGGCTTCGTAGAAATGACTGAGATCATCCTCGAATACCTTCTTGATCTCATAGCCGGTCGCTTCGCGCATCGTCAGGATGCCGAGGCAGAGGGTGCGAATGTCCATTTTGCGGATTCTCTTGGTTGGGGAAGGGGAACAGCCCCTGAAATCACAAAGCGATATATATTGAATTGATATATGTGTTCAAGCGGAAAATCCGATCTGCAATCCAAGGGTGGAGATCTCTGGCCCAATACGAGATTTGATTGCGCGAGTGGATAGGCGAAATATATTTCAATGATGTTGCAGGCGCGGCATGCCGGTTTGGTCCGTTAAGAGCTCGGCAAGGTTGTTCTGCTAGAATTGTTTGACAATTCGGCTGTCAGGTGAGCGCGGTATGGATACCCAGGTCTTCAGGGATCCGGATGACAAGGTGATGGGCAGCGCGGTGTTGCTGCAATTGCTGCGCTATTGGCGGGGACTTGTACGCGACGGTCGTCTGCCGTCACGTACGGACCTGGCACCTTCGGACATGATTCCGCTGCTACCCTGGCTGATGCTGATCGATGTCATCGATGCCGACACCTATCGCTATCGGCTTGTCGGCACGGGTATCGTGCACCACGTGGGCTTTGACGCGACAGGCATGGACGTTGCCGCCGCCTACAAGGGCGGCAACTGGTCGGAGATCGCGAAGGACTACGCCTACGTCCTGCAGCAGCGAAAGCCCTGCCTGACCGTGACGTCGGTCTATCTGAACCGGGACGACCCTCTGCCGATCACCTATCGCCGACTGTTGCTGCCGCTGGCACGGGACGGTGTGAACCCCGACATGTTCGCGGGGGCCATCCAGTTCTCGGACTGACGGAATCCCCTGATCAGGTATCGCGTGTCGGGCGATGGCCGATCATCGAAACCCGGCCGCCGGAACGGCTGTAGGGGAAATAGTCCCACGCCGCCTGATGCTGCAGGCACCGGTTGTCCCAGAACACCAGCGTGTTGGGGCGATAGCTGACGCGACACTGGATATCCAGCCGCTTTTCCACATGCCGGTACAGCATTTCCAGCAATGACTGGCTCTCGAACTTGCTCAGTCCCTTGATGTGGGACGTGAAGCCCGGGTTGACGTAGAGCACTTCCCGGCCCGTTTCCGGGTGGCGCACGACCACGGGATGCTCATTGCGCGGATAGCCCCCCTCCGGCGGTGTCGTATTGTACGCCCCGACGTAGGGAATGGCCCCGTCATGGACAGCGGTCAGGCCGCGCAGGAAATCCTGCATCGGCGCCGACAGGGTCTCGAACGCCTTGTACATGTTGGCGAAGCAGGTATCGCCGCCGCAGCCGACCTCCGGGATCTGGCGGATCAGCAGCATTGAACTCGCGGGCGGGCGTTCGTCGCAGGTGACGTCCGCGTGCCAGGCGCCACCGGCGGTGTACTTGGAGTTCGCCGTGGTACGGATCTCCAGGATTGCCGGGTCGCCGCCACGGTCATTGCTTGCGTCGTGCTTCAGCGGATGCACATGAAGCTCACCGAAAAGGCTGCCGAACGCCTTGTGCTGTTCGTCGCTGATGTTCTGGTCGTGAAAGACAAGGACATGGTGCGCCAGAAACGCGCGCCGGACTTCCGCGATCTCCGCATCGTTGAAGGGTTTGGACAGGTCGATGCCTTCGACCGTTGCGCCGACGACCGGATTGATCGGCGTGACGGAGATATGATCGTAGCCTTCGGTTTTCCAGTGATCCTGATAGGTCACTGCGGGGCGCTGCATGGTCATGATCGGTTCCTCCAGATCGGGGCGGGCGGCGCTTGCGGCATTGGTTCAGCCGTCTCTTTGTCACCCTAATTCGCTGACATTATTCTAGCACAGGTCATCCTGTTCCGCGCTCTGCGCAAATTGCGGGGCAGCAGCTAGCTGGCCTTGGACCAGCTTGTCTGACCCCGCTCCAGCAGCTTTGCCGAAGAGGCATAGAGTGCCTTGGAGACGTAGGGGCGGACTTCCTTCGCACGACCGTGGCAGAGTTCGGCCTTGAGCTGCCGGGCCTCCTTCAGCACTTCGTCGTCGCCGGGAGCCTGCGCCAGCAGGTCGATGACATGCAGCGCAAGCTGGACCTCGCCACCCGCTGCCAGTTCCCTTGCCCGCGCGATGACGGCTGCCGGATCAGTGATCGCGGAAAGGATTGCCGCCTGGGCGGCCGCAGGGGGCGCGGGATGCAGGCTTGTCGGATTGCGGTCCCACCAGCCGTTCTCTTCCCGATAGATGTCACGCACCAGATAGGATATCGCGCCGTAGCGTTCGCGCATCCAGGTGTGGTCGAACAGGGCATCCGGGCAGTCCAGGTCGTGAATGATCTCCACATCGCTCATGCCCCGGTTCATGCGGGCGACAACTTCCCGCCTCAGCCAGCGCAGGGCTTCCGCCGTGATGGTCAGCCGCTCCCGGACCGCGTCCTCACCCTCGACGATCGGACCGAACTCCTGGATCAGGACCGTCGCGTTCAGTCCGGCAAGCATGTCCAGTGTCTCCGCCCAGCGGATCGTGAAACGCTGGGTGCGCAGCGGTGTGCCGACATTCGGCAGCGTGGTTCCCGGAAAGGCGGCCCCTGCGTAGAGAATACCGTCCCCCGGCAGCCAGAGTGCCAGCACGTCGTCGGTTTCCGATGGTGCCCAGAGCAGCTCGATCCGGTCCCCCCCCTCGCCAAGGACCAGTCGGTCATCGAACGTCCGTGTCGGGTCGATCTGGTTCTCGCCGGCAGTAGAGATCTTGAGCTGGGGGAACTGCATGCCGTTGAGCGTGTCCTGCAGCCCGGCCGTCTCGCGATAGCGTGCGAAACGCCGGGTGATATTGGCATGGCCGATGAGTTCGGGCGCCGGATCGCCACGCTCCGAAGCGTGTTTCGGCCAGTCTGCGGTCCCGTCGTTGTAGCCCATGTGGCCATGGCTGTAGCAGATGGCCTTCACCGGCAGGTCGGACCATTCCCGCAGGCACGTGATCATCTTCGCCGTCATGCCGCGCCCGGAACCGGAATCCACCAGCACGATCCCATCGGCGGTCTTGACGGCAAGCGCGTTGCCCTGGGCCGGCAGGACAAGAACGTGATCGTTCAGTTCACGGACCCCCACAGCTCCGGTCAGGATATTCTTGCTCCTGGCGTCCGCGTCATCCTGCATTTCGTCCTCCCCGTCGATTGATGCACTTGCATTAAATGGATCACATGCACCGGGACAGGTCAACGCATCGCCGCCATGCACAGGGTTCGTTGCTCCGGCAATCTCGTTGTGGTTGCGGCGGCTCTGATGCATCCTCCTTGCCGGACCGGACAGGATGCCGACTGGTCAATGGCAGCTGTGCGAACAAACCGAGCGGGAAATGTTCTGGTAGCTGATGCAGCAGATTGAACCTCGAGACATAGTCGCGACAGGATCCCACCCGGGCTTCGATTTCGTGTCCGTCCGCCACGGGGCTGAAGTGGTCCACCGGGTGACCGTCACCGGTCCGCTGGACCTGCGGCGACGCATCCTGATGTACGAAGAAACGCTGAAAGCCAACACATCCGCCCGGTACTTCTGCATTCTCGACAACAGTGCCGAGCATGAGAATGTCTTCGGCTACAACGATATTCAGATGCTGGCCGAATGGCTGTCGAAGGAGGGGCTGACGGCCTTCTATGGCGTCACGATAACCAATGATGCCGGCTATCCGAAACTGGTGCAGATCGTGACGGCTGTGCTGCAGATCCTCGAACTGGGGGGAACAGTCACGACGACAAGTGATCCGGAGGTGGCCGAAGCCTTCATTCGCGAGAAACTGGATTTGGTGGCGGCGCTGGGTACACAGTCGAGCAGGAAGCTTGACTGACGCCGGCCCCTCACTGGCCTTGCCGACTTGTCCAGACGGCAGATTCTGATCCTCTGGGTGTCAGGACCGGCCTGGTTATTGCTATGGCATGTTTCAATGGGGGCGATGCCGGGCCGGGGGGCGACATGCAGCAAGACGAATTTCCACAGATTGTCGCCTCAGGCGAACTCAGCAGCTTTCGTTTCAGGACCGATCGGCTGGGCCAGGAAGTGCTGCATCGGATCACGGTTACCGGACCAATCAACCTGAAACTGAGAATTCCGCTCTACAAGGCCACGCTGGCCGCAAATCCGTCACCGAACTATTTCTGCATTCTCGATAACAGGGCGGGTTTCGAGAATGTCTTCACATATGATGACATCGTGTACCTGACCGACTTTGTGCTGGAGGCGGGCATTCAACGAATCTACGCAGCGACAGTCACCGGCGACACTGAATACGCGAAGCTTGTGGAGCTTGCGAATGTCGTTGTGGGGACCTCCTTGCTGGAGGGTGCCTTGCTTGCCACCGGCGAGATGGCAGAGGCGGAGGCTTTCGTCAGACGCCAGATGCAAGCGCAGGAGGCGTCACGCGGATCCTGAGCAGCCGAAGGGGGTGCCAGCCGACGCGGGGCTGCACCGCGGAATGCAGAAAGGCGCCGCCCCGGGGGGGCAGCGCCTTTGCTTGTCTTGTATCCAGTGGCGCGAGAGCGCCGTCGCGGATCAGCGCTTGGAGAACTGGAAGCTCCGGCGGGCCTTGGCCTTGCCGTACTTCTTGCGTTCCACCACGCGGCTGTCGCGGGTCAGGAAACCGCCCTTCTTCAGAACAGGACGCAGGCCCGGTTCGTAGTAGGTCAGGGCCTTGGAGATACCATGGCGCACTGCACCGGCCTGACCGGACAGGCCACCACCGGTGACCGTCGCGAAGACATCGAACTGGTTGTCGCGGTTGGCGACATGGAACGGCTGGGCCACGATCTGGCGCAGCACGGGGCGGGCGAAATAGACGTCGAGTTCGCGGCCATTGACGGAGAAGCGACCGGAGCCCGGCTTGATCCAGACACGGGCAATCGCGTTCTTGCGCTTGCCTGTGGCGTAGGAACGGCCCAGGGCGTCGATCTGCGGTTCGACAGGCGCCTGCACCTCTTCGGGGGTGACACCCATGGCATCGCCCAGATCGGAAAGATCGCCGACTGTGTTCTGTTCTTCAGACATGACGCGAACTACCTCGTATTCTTGCTGTTGAGCACCTTGAGGTCGATGACCTCAGGCTGGGCACCGGCATGCGGATGCTCGGCACCGGCATAGACGCGCAGGTTCTTGAACTGCTGGCGACCCAGCGGGCCCTTCGGGATCATCCGCTCGACGGCCTTCTGAACCACACGCTCCGGGAACTTGCCCTCCAGGATCTCGCGCGCGGTCCGCTGCTTGATGCCGCCCGGATAGCCGGTGTGCCAGTAGTAGATCTTGTCCTGCTTCTTGAAGCCGGTCATGGCGATCTTCTCGGCGTTGATGACGATGACATAGTCGCCATCATCCATGTGCGGGGTATAGCCGGGCTTGTGCTTGCCGCGCAGCCGGTTGGCGACGAAGGCCGCCAGACGGCCCAGAACCACACCTTCGGCGTCGATCAGAATCCACTTCTTCTCGATATCTGCCGGCGTGGCGGAATAGGTTTTCATGATTGCTTGCCTCTCGCAGGTGCACCGGACGGACCGGTTCCTGATGAAACGTGTCTCGGAAGTGGCGCTTCTAGAGAGCGTATTTGGGCACGTCAAGCGAAAAAACCGCTTTGCAAACAATGGCATCCATATGCGGTATTATTTGCACACACGGTGATTTCCAAGCCGGAACAAGGGGATCAGGCGATACGTATCAGGCGCGCATGGTCGATCGCCTGGCCAATGCGGCTGGCCGCGTCATTGGCGCGAAGGCGATGATCGGGATCATCCAGGTTCAGGCGCACGAACTCCGCCAGGGTTCCGGCAAAGCCGAAGCTGTCCATGACGTGCTGCTGCGCCTGCGTCTGCGGCACCTGATCCATGGGCAGCAGCCGGCCCTCCGGTGCGAGTGCGCCGTGCAGGCTGATATAGGCATGCAGCGGTGCCTGTGGGTGATCGCCCTGCGCCGTGAACGTGAAACCCTCCAGCGCGCAATAGGCATAGCCGGTACCGACCGACTCCGTCTGATGCATGATCTGCAGTTGCGCATCGGTCAGCCAGGTCACATGGACCCCCGCCCGGGCACCAGGCACCACCGCAAGCGTTGCGGGAACCGAACCGTACCCTGTTACCCGTGCCGCAAAGACGGGCACGAGGTCGTGGATGATGCCGTAGGTCACAGGAACCCCGGCCGCATTGCCGAACTTCTGCTGCAGCCGGTCCGGCGACCCGTTGGAGCCGGAGGCGACGACCGCGTGCAGTCCCGCAGGGTCGAAGGGTTCGGGCGGATGCAGCCCGCCATCGCGAAACCGGTAGGCCCGGTGCGGCGGGTTGAAGGGGTATCGAAGGGCGTGGGCGATGCGGTCGGGCAGTACCTCGGACATCAGGGGACGAACTGCTCGTTCAGAATGCGCTCTTCCAGACTGTGCTCCGGATCGAACAGCAGACGCATGGTCACATCCAGTGCCTCGCTCACCTGCACCTCGCTCACGTTGCGCACCTCGAACGTGTCAGCCACGGCACTGACGGGGCGCTTGTATTCCTCCCGCACGTGGAAGGTCACCTGCGCGCCGCGTGGCAGCAGGGCACCGCGCCAGCGGCGGGGACGGAAGGCGCTGATCGGGGTCATGGCCAGCACCCCTGCGGTCAGCGGCAGGATCGGTCCGTGGGCGGACAGGTTGTAGGCCGTGCTGCCGGCCGGGGTGGACAGCAGGACGCCGTCGCAGATCAGTTCCTCCATCCGCACACGGCCATCGATCTCGATGCGGATCTTCGCTGCCTGTCGGGTCTGGCGCAGCAGCGAGACCTCGTTGATGGCGAGTGTCTCCTGGCGTCCGCCGGATTCCGGGATCGCGACCATGCGCAGGGGATGGATCTGGGCCATCGTCGCACCGTCGAGGCGTTCGAGCAGGTCATCTTCCGAATACTGGTTCATCAGGAACCCGATGGTGCCCCGGTTCATGCCGTAGATCGGAATGTCGCGATGCATGAAGTTGTGCATGGCCTGCAGCATGAAGCCGTCACCGCCCAGGGCGACGACCACATCAGCCTCGTCGACCGGTGTGTTGCCGTAGCGTCTGGTCAGCGTCTCGATGGCCGACTCCGCGCCGGGAGTGCGTGCGGATGTGAACGCGATACGCTCGATTGCCATGCGGTGTCCCCTCAAACCCCGAACCCGACGCCTGCGTGTCGGGTGGCGGGAGTATAGCGAGCGTTCAGCGACGTGCCAGTGACGGTGATCCGGGCGGTGCCCGAGACCCGGGCGAAGTCGGTGAAGGCAACACTGACCGTGACCGCAACCGCTTGCACATGGTGCGGGGGCAGGTGATCATCGGCGCATGAGAGTCGCTCGAAAGATACTGTTTCTGGTCCTGCTGCCGATTCTGGTGGCGGGGGCAGCCCATGCCGACGATGACCGGCACGAGGGATATTACTATCCCGGCCCGGTAACGTCGGAGAGTTATGTCGGACGCGCCGATCAGATCGCCAACGCCGATCGCGGTCAGCGTCTCGGTTTCATCACCGGGCTGACGGGGGAACAGCTCGCCCGTCCCTACTGGCCCACCTTCGTCATCTTCGCCAAGGGGGCGGAGGCGGAGAAGATGATCATCGTGGCGACAGGGGACGCAGGCTTCAGAACCATCTATCAGGCGCGGGCGCTGCTGGCCCAGCTGACAGCCACTGCGCGGGGTACACCGCTTTTCAGGGAGTTGAAGGTGGAGGATCTGTTCACCTTCTTCGACCTGGCGAAGATGCTGGGCTTCAACCAGATCGTCATATCGGACGGGAAATCGTTCTCGCACAGGGTGAACATCGAATAGAGTTCGCAAGGACCGTCAGGCACCGTCGCGTCGCATTTGCCTGATACGCGGATACCAATCGCCTGACAGGGGGGCGACGGGACATGATGAGAAGACTTGGGAAATTCTTCGGACAGCGCTGGCTGGCGTTTCTGGTGCTTGCCGGGCTGATCTGGGTGCGGGTCGAGGACCCCAACATCTCCCGTTTCGTGCGCGAGAATGTCTGGTTCGACCAGTTCCAGCGCTTTGATGAGTACGTCCCGCCCGCGCGGCACACCGCCATCGTCGACATCGACGAGAAGAGTCTGGCCGCCGTCGGCCAGTGGCCCTGGTCACGCTATCAGATCGCGGTGATGATCCAGGTGCTGAGTCAGCTTGGTGCCAAGGGGATCGCCTTCGACGTCACCTTCCCGGAGGCGGATCGGCTCTCGCCAACCGTCTACAGTGAGCAGAACGCCCAGTTGCCGCCGGAAATCGCCGCGGCCCTGAAACAGCTGCCCAATACCGACGAACAGCTTGCCAGCGTGCTGCGCCAGAGCGTCACCGTGCTGGGTGGGACGACGACCTATGTGAAGACCGAGGGCAAGGACCGCAAGCTGCCGAAGGGCGCGCGAATTCTGGAAGAGAACGGTCCCGGCAAGACCTGGCTGCCGCTCTATCCGGAGCTGATCGAGAACAATCCGACGCTGCAGGGCGCCGCGCCGGGCTTCGGGATCTTCAACACGGATGCCAGTTCGGACGGTGTGGTGCGGCGCGTGCCTTCACTGACCCGCGTCGGCCCGCCGAATGATCCGAAGAACCAGGAGGTCTACGTCAGCCTCGGCATCGAACTGATCCGGCTGGTCCACGGCTCCAAGGGCATCATCATTTCCAAGGCCGACCAGAATTCCGGCATTGCGTCGATACGCATGCGCTCGAAGCTGCGGGAAGACAAGAAACTGGTCATTCCGACCAACGAGAACGGGATCATCTGGCCGCGATTCCAGAAGCACAATCCCGACATTTATGTCTCGGCCTCCGACATAGTTCAGATCGACCCTGCCAATCAGGAGAAGATCCAGGAACTGTTCGGCAAGGTGAAGGGCAAGTACGTGCTGGTCGGCACCTCTGCCGAGGGGCTGAAGGATATTCGGTCCACGCCGCTGGAGGGAGCAATTCCCGGGGTCGAGGTCCATTCAAACATCATCGACATGGTGGAGAACGAGGCCTATCTGATCCGGCCCTCGATCTCCAACGCCATCGAGCTGGCGATCGTGCTGGTGGCGGGCATCATCCTGATCTGGCTGGTGCCCTATCTGTCCGCCGTAACCACCATCGCCTTCTTCGTGCCCTTCAGCCTGCTGCTGCTGGGTGGAAGCTGGTACCTGTTTGCCTATGAATCGCTGCTGGTCGACGGGCTGACGCCGGTGGTGGCGCTGTTCATCCTGTTCGTGCTGCTGGTCTATCAGAAATTCGCCCGCGAGCAGGCGCAGAAGAAGCAGGTGCGCGGTGCCTTCAGCCAGTATCTGTCTCCTGCGCTGGTGGAGCAGCTCGCCGAGGACCCCGACCGGCTGGTGCTGGGTGGCGAGACCAAGAACATGACGTTCCTGTTCTGCGACATCCGTGGTTTCACGCCGATTTCGGAGAGCTTCAAGGGCGATCCGCAGGGCCTGACCAAGCTGATCAACAAGTTCCTGACGCCGATGACCGACATCATCATGGCCAACCACGGCACCATCGACAAGTACATGGGCGACTGCATCATGGCGTTCTGGAATGCGCCATTGAGCGATGAGGAACATCCGCGCCATGCCTGCGAGTCCGCCCTGATGATGCAAGAGGATCTGGTACGGGTGAACGAGCAGCTGAAGGTGGAGGCGGAGGAAGAGGGCCGCCCCTTCATCCCTATCCGCATCGGCATCGGCCTGAACACCGGCGAATGCGTCGTGGGCAACATGGGTTCCCAGCAGCGCTTCGACTATTCGGTGCTGGGCGATGCGGTGAACCTGGGTGCCCGGCTTGAAGGCCAGTCGAAGTCCTATGGCGTCACCAACATCATCGGCGAGATCACGGCAGAGGCGGTCCCGGACTACGCGATCCTGGAACTCGACCTGATCGCGGTGAAGGGCAAGGACGAGGCCGTGCGCATCTTCACCATGATGGGTGGCCCGGAGGAAGCCCAGAAGCCGGAATACAAGGCCCTGCGCGCCGAGACGGAGGCCATGCTGGCCACCTACAAGGCCATGAAGTTCGATGAGGCCTGGGCGCACATGGAGAAGTGCCGCGAGATGCGGCCCGACATGGACGTTCTCTGGGATCTCTATCAGGAGCGCCTGGAGGAATATCGCGAGAATCCGCCGCCCGCGGACTGGGATGGCGTGTTCCGCGCGACCAGCAAGTAGGCTGCCGTTCCGCACCGCCGGGCGTGTCGCAAGGTGCGCTGATTTTGCCGCAGTCGGGTGATTGCCGCCGTCCCGCGACTTCTCTATGTTGCGTGCCGCGTCAGGGGACGCAGGAAAATGAGTCGCTCCGATGCCGATAGCGGCACATTCGGGCGAGAGTCACTGTTTCAAGGGGGCAGGCGATGCACGAACCGGGTTCCATGGATATCAGCCAGCACAAGGGCATGTATGGCACGTTTGTCACGCTGACCAAGGTGACGATCATCGGCTCTGTCATCCTGCTGGCAGGAATGGCCATTTTCCTGGTCTGATCGCGAATGCGTGTCCGGTGGATGCCGGATCCGGAACGACGACCGGGCGGCCATGACGGCTGTGCCGGACACTGCCACAGACGGACAGGGCGTCGAACAGCATGAAAATCGGTATCCCGAAGGAGCGCCGCCCGCTGGAGCGGCGCGTTGCCATTTCACCTGAGACGGCGAAGAAGTTCACTGGCCTTGGCGCCACGGTCGTCATCGAGACGGGGGCGGGCAAAGCCTGCGGTCTGACGGACGACATGTTCAGGGCGGCGGGTGCCGAGATCGCGAGTGATGCGGCCGCTGCCGTGGGGGATGCGGACCTGGTGCTGAAGATCCGCCGACCGCTGACGGAGGCCGAGGGCGGACCGGATGAGGCCGCGATGCTGAAGTCCGGTGCGGTGCTGGTTGCCGGACTGGAGGCACTGCAGAACGCCGAACAGGTCGGCGACTATGCTTCGAAGGGCATCGTGGCCTTTGCCATGGAGCTGATGCCGCGCATCACCCGTGCCCAGTCCATGGATATCCTGTCCTCGCAGTCCAACCTTGCCGGCTACAAGGCCGTGCTGGACGCGAACGAGCATTTTCTTCGCGCCATGCCGATGATGATGACGGCGGCGGGTACCATTGCCCCGGCCCGCGTGTTCGTGTTCGGCGCCGGTGTTGCCGGTCTCCAGGCGATCGCGACGGCAAAGCGGCTTGGCGCTGTGGTCTCCGCCACGGATGTGCGGCCCGCGACGCGGGAACAGGTGATGAGCCTGGGCGGCAAGTTCGTGGCCCCGGATATCGAGGAGTCGGGCGACGGCGTGGGCGGGTATGCGAAGGAGATGTCCGACGCCTACAAGGCCAAGCAGGCAGAAATGACTGCCGAGGCGCTGAAGAAGACCGATATCGCCATCACCACCGCGCTGATTCCGGGCCGCAAGGCCCCGATCCTGATCACGGCGGAGCATGTGAAATCCATGCGCCCCGGTTCGGTCATCGTCGATCTGGCAGCGGAGATGGGCGGCAACTGTGAACTGACGACGCCGGGCGAGGTCACGGTCGAGCATGGCGTCACCATCGTTGCCTATCTGAACACGGCGAGCCGCATTGCCGCCGACGCTTCACTGCTGTTCGCCAAGAACCTGTGGAACTTCCTTTCGCCGCACATCGACAAGGAATCCGGTGAGCTGAAGATCGACTGGGAAGACGAAACCGTCACCGGCACGCTGCTGACGCGCGATGGCCAGGTGGTTCATGCGCAATTGAAGGGTGAGGGCTGATCATGGAAGCCGTTGATCCGTTTGTATTCCGGCTGGCGATCTTCGTGCTGGCGATCTTCGTTGGCTACTATGTCGTCTGGTCCGTGACGCCTGCGCTGCATACCCCGCTGATGTCCGTGACCAATGCCATCAGCTCGGTCATCGTCGTTGGTGCCCTGCTGGCTGTCGGGCCGGACGTCGGCGGCGACGGTTCGACCTTCGCCAAGGTCATGGGCTTCTTCGCGGTCATTCTGGCGTCGGTGAATATCTTTGGCGGCTTCGTCGTCACCCAGCGGATGCTGGGCATGTACAAAAAGAAGAAGAAGTAGGAGCAACCGGGCATGTCGGCCAACCTGACCGCAATCGCCTATCTGGTTTCGGGCATCCTCTTCATCATGGCGCTGAGGGGACTTTCGTCGCCCGTATCCAGCCGCCGTGGCAACGTCCTCGGCATGATCGGCATGACCATTGCCGTGCTGACCACCATCATCAGCCCTGCCGTGACCAACTATGTCTGGATCATCGTGGCGCTGGTCATCGGCGGCACCATCGGCACCGTCATCGCGCGCCGCATTCCGATGACGGCCATGCCGCAGCTGGTGGCCGCGTTCCACAGCCTGGTCGGTCTCGCCGCCGTGCTGGTGGCCGCTGCCGCGTTCTACAATCCCGAGCCCTACGGCATCCTGAATGCAGCCGGTGAACTGAAGGTCGGCAGCCGCATCGAGATGGCGCTGGGTGTGGTCATCGGTGCCATCACCTTTTCCGGTTCCATCATCGCCTTTGCCAAGCTGCAGGAACTGATGACCGGCAATCCGATCACCTTCCCCGGCCAGCACCCGCTGAATGCGCTGATCGGACTGGTGATCGTGGTCGCCATCGTGGTGTTCACCATTGATGTCGATCCGACCTGGTTCTGGGTCATGACCATCCTGGCGCTGGTGATCGGTTTCCTGCTGATCATTCCCATCGGCGGCGCGGACATGCCCGTCGTCGTGTCGATGCTCAACAGCTACTCCGGCTGGGCGGCGGCAGGCATCGGTTTCACGCTGGAGAACACGGCACTGATCATCGTCGGTGCGCTGGTCGGTTCCTCCGGCGCGATCCTCAGCTACATCATGTGCAAGGGCATGAACCGGTCGTTCTTCAACGTCATCCTTGGCGGTTTCGGTGGCGATTCCGCCGCTTCCGCCGCGACGCGCAGTGACAAGCCGGTCAAGGCCGGTTCCGCTGACGATGCCGCCTTCATCATGAAGAATGCCGGCAAGGTCGTGATCGTGCCGGGGTACGGCATGGCGGTGGCGCAGGCACAGCATGCGCTGCGGGAAATGGCCGACAAGCTGAAGGAAGAGGGTGTGGAGGTCGTCTACGCCATTCATCCGGTTGCCGGACGCATGCCTGGGCACATGAACGTGCTGCTGGCGGAGGCCAATGTCCCCTATGACGAGGTCTTCGAGCTGGAGGAGGTGAATTCGTCCTTCCAGACCGCCGACGTGGCCTTCGTCATCGGCGCGAACGATGTCACCAACCCCGCCGCCCGCGACGACCCGCAGAGTTCGATCTACGGCATGCCCATCCTGGATGTGGACAAGGCCAAGACAGTGCTGTTCGTGAAGCGGTCCCTCAGCCCCGGCTACGCGGGCATCGACAACGAGCTGTTCTACGCCGACAACACCATGATGCTGTTTGCGGATGCCAAGGGCTGCTGCGAGGAGATCGTGCGCGCCATCGACTGACGGGTCTGCGCCTCTGTCGGGGCGGACCGGTCAGGGCGCGCTGTTCTGCAGCACGACGCGATAGCCGTCAGGGTCCTCGAAGGTTGCGCCATTCGCGCGCCAGTAGGGATTGTGGGGCTCGACCGGATCGAAGCCGTGCGCCCGCATCCGCGTCATCGCCTCTTCCCAGACGGCCCTGTCCTCCAGATAGAAGACCAGAAGGTTTTCCGGTGTCGCAGCGCGTCCGGCGCTGAAGCCGTGCTTGCGGGTGAAGGCGAAGTGATGGTCCGCCCCCGGCACGCCGACAATCAGTCCGTCGAATCCTTCGTGGCCCTCGAAGCTGTAGATGATCGGGAACCGGAGGGCTTCGACATAGAAGCGCCGGATGGGCGCGAGGTCATCCGTAGGGCGTACGACACGCAGGACCGTGCCGCTGCGCATCAGGCCGCGTCTCTCAGGCGCTGCCGCTCCTCCAGATAATAGTAGAGCGGCAATCCGCAGGAGATGCCGACCAGCAGCAGCCCGACGATGGCGAGGCCATAGTAGGGCACATGTCTGCGCCGTTCCCGTGCCAGCATGTAGATCAGGAAGCAGACGCCCGTGATCACCAGATCCGCCGTGAAGAAGCGATCAGCCAGCGTCATGGAATTCTGCACGAACAGCAGCGGAATGTTGAAATCGTGCTCGATCGCCCACGGCACAAAGAATGCGTAGGGTATGACGGTGCCGACCAGCGTCATGAACAACCAGAATCGAGTCATGCCCGTCTTTCGCAGAAAATGATTAATCAGGGACTAACACGGAGACAAGTGAATCGCTCCTGATTTCTCGTAACAGCTTCCGCAACATGGCCTGTGGAAAGGATTCGTAGTCTACCGCGATCTCGGTGAAGGCATCGCTGCCACCGATCACCCGGTTCTGGAAATAGGTCTCGATGTCGTCTTCGCGGCTGAGGATAGGCAGGCCGTTGATCGTGATGCCTGCCGCGACGGCGGCGTCACGCTCCACGGTTACGTCGGGCAGGTGTGTGTTGCTGCCGTCGCCGGAGATGTCGATGACCCGCCGCCCGGCCGGAAACGGCAGATGCCGGAACTGTCTGGCGCTGAAGCGGATGGCGGCCCCGATTGCCGTGCCGCCGTCGGCGAACAGGCGGGGTGTCTGGCTGATCATCTCGGCCAGGCGGTCAGCCGACGCGGCATCCGAGACACGGGTCCATGGGATGGCCAGCCAGGTCTGGTGCGGGCTGGACCATTCGACCAGGGCGATGGCTACGGCCCCGACCGCGCCAGCGCGGATGGCCCGGATGACCCTTGGATGGCGCAGCGACGCGGCAATGCCGTCCAGTTGCAGGCCGAACTCCTCCCGACTGACGGAAGTGGAGGCGTCCACGGCGAGCACGATGGCAACATCGACCGATGCCTGCGCTCTGGCGCGGTCTTCGGGCAGCGCCAGCAGAACCAGTGTCATGGCAAGGCCCATGACGCAGTGATGGAGTGTCTTCATGAGGCTGTGGCCGCTGACTGCATGCGCTGCTCCACCCTGCGCAAGGTGAAGGCCAGCAGCGTTCCCGTCAGCCCCGCCGCCAGCACCAGCCAGCGGGCCGCACCGAAGTCTCCGCTCGCCTGGACGGCCAGCCAGGCGACAGCAGGCGGCCCGAGCAGGGAGCCGAGGTTGGTGCACTGCACGATGACCCCGTTGGTCGTGCCGATATTGCCCGCGCCCGGGCTGTGCATCGGTGCGCCGGCCAGCACGGCGCCGGGGATCAGGCCGCCGATGGCGGAGAACAGCGCCGCCAGCAGCAGCCGTATGGTGGGGGAGAGTGTCGCGTCGTAGATCCCGAAGGCCAGCACGGAAAGGGTCAGGGAACAGGCGACGACGATCTTCCAGCGGGCAAGGCCGAAGTTCAGCAGGGGACCGGATCCGAGACAGCCCGCCATGTTGGCGCCCACCACGAGTGCCACGCCAAGTCCTGCATCGGCGGTCGACAATCCGGCCTGCTCCATGATCGTGGGCATCCAGGTCAGCACCCCGAACCACTGCGTTGTGTAGCTCATGAAGATCAGGCCCAGCAGCCAGGGTCCGGGGCGGCTGGCGACGGCACGCAGGCCACTCAGGGACCGGGCCTGTCGGGGGCGTCCGCCGATTCCGCGTGTGGCGGCAAGAAAGAGCATCAGGAACAGGGCGACGAGTGCGCCGTTCAGCCACCAGATCAGCCGCCAGTCATCCTGGCTTGCCAGCAGGGGCGCGGCCGCCATCATCACGCAGAACCCGGCGGGCATGTAGATGCTCCAGGCGCTCAGGGCGCTGCGCTGGTCCTTCTGCGTCACCAGTTCGGACAGCAGGCCGGGCACGGCTGTCACGACGCTGACGAAGCCGACAGCCTCCAGTATCCGGGACGCATACATGACCGATGCGCTGTCGGCCAGGGCACCCGTCAGGTTCCCGGCAATGATGGTGAGCAGGCCCAGGGTTACGGCGCGCCTGCGGCCGATCTGGTCGGCGAAGACTCCGGCAATGATGCCGATGGCGACGGCCAGACCGTTGATGATCGACATGTAGAAACCGGCGCCGACCAGGTCGATGCCCAGGGTCTCCCGGATACCGCCGATCATCGGGGGCGCCTTGCCGACCTGCATGCCGCACACGATCCCGGCGCCGATGGCGATCCAGACTATGCCCCAGCGTGTCTTCGCGGATGTATCGGTGTTCGGCGCGCTCATGTGGCGAAGCATAGAGACGAACGCCGACCAGCGTCCCGTGCATTCTTGCTGCCTCGCCCTCGACGAGATTGACACTACCGGGGGTAACCGATATCAGGCTGTCAGGTCGCAACCGCCTGCCGCCCGCTGACATTCGTGTCCCGGTGAAGCGTTGCTGTTCATGTTTCCTGTCATCCTTCACATGCGTCGTGCGGATGGTAATGCGGGTCCCATTCTCCCTGTGCGAAGCATGAATGAGGAGGCATCGGGCATGACCGGTTCCCGAACGAATGCGTTTCTTGTCGGCTCCCTTGGGGCCATCTACGTCCGGACGGCGTTGCCGATCATCCTGGTGATGGGCATGAACGGTCTGCTGGCGGTGGTCGATGCCCTGTTTCTGGGGCACTTCGTGGGGCCGGAGGCTCTGGCAGCGGTCACCCTCATGTTTCCGCTCTACATGCTGGTGGTGGCGCTCGCGACCCTTGTCTCCAGCGGGATGTCCAGCATTCTGGCGCGGCATCTGGGCGGACGGCAGTACGAAGCGGCGCGGCAGGTCCTTGCGGGTGCGCACGGGCTGGCACTGGCCGTCAGCGCTGCTCTTGTGGTGCTGTTCCTGCTGTTCGGATCGACAGTCACCGATCTCGCGGCGGACGGTGATGCGAACCTGGCCGGCATGGGGCTGACCTACCTGCGGATCACGGTTCTGACGTCTCCGCTGATCTTCGTGCTCTCCGTCAACTCCGACGCCCTGCGCAACGAGGGCCGGGTCGGGTTCATGGCATCCATGAGCCTGCTGGTTTCCCTGGCCAACATCGGCTTCAACTACATCCTGATCGCTCAGCTCGGCCTTGGCGTTGCCGGGTCCGCGCTTGGCACGGCTCTCGCCCAGGCGCTGGCGTTCGCCATCATCCTGGCGTTCCGGTTGAGGGGCGAGACCGAACTCCGCCCCGGCGCCCTTGCCGGCAGGGCCCTTGGCGCGCGCTGGGGGGACATCATGGCGCTGGGCGCGCCGCAGAGCCTGGGCTTCGTCGGGCTGGCGCTGAGTTCCGCGGCAGTCATGCTGATGCTCCAGGTCATCAACAGCGCGAACTATGCGGATACCGTCTCCGCCTACGGGATCATCACGCGGGTCATGACCTTCGCCTATCTGCCGCTGCTCGGGCTGTCACATGCGATGCAGACGGTTACCGGGAACAATCATGGTGCCGGACTGTTCGACCGGTCCAACAGCAGCCTGCGCATCGGGATCGCCACGGCATTCGTGTACTGCGGTGTGCTGCAGGCCATCATGATGACATCTGCGGGTCCGATCGGCGGACTGTTCGTGAGTGACCGTCTCGTCATCGCGGAGGTGGCGCGCATCCTGCCGGTGATCGTGCTGGCCTATTGTGTTGCCGGACCGCTGATGATGATCGCCAGTCACTTCCAGGCCATCGGTGATGCCCGGCGCGCCGCCTTGCTCAGTCTTTCCAGGCCTTACCTGTTCGGCATCCCGCTGACGCTGGCCCTGCCGTTGCTGCTGGGGGAGCCGGGGATCTGGCTGGCCGGGCCGGTGGGGGAGGGGATGTGGCTGTTGCTCACCACCGTGGTGCTCTGCAGCGCCGGCAGGCGAGGCGTCCGCAGGTGGGGCCTGTTCGAACGGCCCGGTGTGGTTGCCGTGAACCCCTGACGGCCGCGCTGGTCGAATCGGCAGGCCGATCCGGCGCGCGGGACGTGTCCGAAGGTGAAGGCCTGCCGGTTCGGCTGGAGGCGCGGGCCGGAATCGAACCGGCGTACACGGATTTGCAGTCCGCTGCGTAACCACTCCGCCACCGCGCCGAAGCCGACAGGGCATCGGTGTATATGCGGGGCACGCCCCTGCGGTCAAGCGGCATGGCCAAACGCCGATCCGCCGCATTGCGTGGCGCAGGTGCGGGAACTATAAGCAGGAAGCTCAAGGTGCACTCAACGTTGCGGGAGAGACGGCGAAAATGGACTTCCAGGCTGCACGCAAGGCCATGGTGGATAGCCAGTTGCGACCGAACCGGCTGACCGATGATCGCATTGCCGATGCGATGCTCACCCTCCCGCGCGAGAAATTCCTGCCGAAGGCGCTGGCAGGCGTCGCCTATGTCGATGAGGACATTCATCTCGGCAACGGGCGCTATCTGATGGAGCCGATGGTGCTGGCCCGCATGCTGCAGGCCGCAGGGATTGGCCCGACCGATACGGTGCTGCATGTTGGCTGTGCCACCGGCTATGCCAGCGCGGTAATGGCGATGCTGGCCGGTACGGTGGTTGCGCTGGAATCCGATCCCGATCTCGCTGCCACGGCGACCGAGCTTCTGGCCGACCTGCAGATCGCCAATGCGGCGGTGGTCGAGGGAGATCTGGCAAAGGGGCTGGCGGACCAGGGACCCTATGACCTGATCCTGGTCGAGGGGGCTGTCTCCGGCGTGCCCGAGGCCCTTGTGGACCAGATTGCGGACGGTGGGCAGCTGCTGGCCATCGTTCGGGGCAATGGTGTCGGCGTGGTGACGCTCTATCGCCGGGAGAACGGGGTGGTTGGCCATCGGCCGCTGTTCGATGCCGCGACACCGGTATTGCCGGGTTTCGAGGCGCGCAAGGCCTTCGTGTTTTGAGTTCTGGGACGGACCTGCCGCTGGAGATCACACCGTCCGAAGCCCGCGCGCTGGTGACAGACTCCCGTGCCTTGATCGTTGATGTGCGTGAAAAGTGGGAATGGGATCTTTGCAGGATCGCAGGCGCACACCATATCCCCTTACGTGACCTGCCGCAGCGGCGTGACGAGGTACCCATGGACCGCCCGGTGATCTTCAACTGCCACCACGGCATGCGCAGTATGCAAGCAGTGTCGTGGCTTCGGCAGCAGGGTTATGACAACGTGACGAACCTTCATGGAGGCATCGACCTATGGTCGCAGGAAATCGACAGTTCGGTCGCACGCTATTGACCGGTTCGGCGTTTGCGGCGCTGGCTTCCGGGCTGACCGCCATGGCCATACTGATTTCGGTCCCGGCCGAGGCCGAGACCCTGCGCGATGCCCTGAATTCCGCATATACGACCAATCCGACCCTGCGGGCAGAGCGCGCGAACCTGCGCGCCAATGACGAGAATGTCTCCCAGGCCGTGTCAGGCTGGCATCCGACTGTTGTCGCGACCAGCGACCTCGGGGTGCAGCTGACCGACCAGGACATCGCCGGCATCAACCGTTCCGACAGTACGGTTCCGATCAACGCCAATATCCAGGTGACCCAGCCGCTCTATCAGGGCGGGCGTGTCGACGCACAGATCGGGTCTGCCGAGGCGCTGGTCCGTGCCGGTCGGCAGAACCTGCGGGGAACGGAGCAGGATGTGCTGCTGGACGTCGTCACCGCCTATCTGGACGTGCTGCAGAACCAGGCCGTCGTGCGTCTCAACCTGAACAACGAGGAACGGTTGCGCCGCCAGCTGGAGGCTGCGCAGGATCGCTTCAGCGTGGGCGAGATCACGCGAACGGATGTGGCGCAGGCGCAGGCGCGCCTTGCCCGTGCCGCCGCCGACCGGGCGCAGTCGGAGGGGAATCTGATCGCCGCGCAGGCCAACTACGCCCGCATCGTCGGCAATCAGCCGGGGCAGCTGGAGCCACCGCCGCCGCTGCCCGCCCTGCCTGAGGATGAGGCCGCCGCGCTGACGACCGCATTCGCCAATAATCCGGATCTGCTGGCATCGAACGAGGTAGCGCGCTCTGCGCGTTTCGACATCGAGACGGCGGAGGGTCAGCTGAACCCCAGTCTCGATTTCGAGACCACGGGTGTTCATGCCCGGGACAACAACCAGAGCGGCAATGTCACCAGCCAGGTGACTTTCCAGGTGGTCGCGACCGTGCCGCTGTACCAGACCGGCGCGGCCTACAGTGCCGTGCGCCAGCAGCGTCAGGTCGAGAGCCAGCGCCGCCTCGAGGTCGAGGAAACCCGCCGACTCGTCGAACAGGGTGTGACACAGGCCTGGGAAGCCCTGACCACGGCACAGGCCCGTATCCAGGCAGGCCGCGAGGAAGTTCATGCCAACGAGATCGCGCTGGAAGGCGTGATTCAGGAGGCCCAGGTCGGGTCCCGCACTACGCTGGACGTTCTGGATGCGGAGCAGGAACTGCTCGATTCCCAGGTTGCTCTGGTTCAGGCGGAACGGGATGAGTACGTGGCCGCTTTCCAGCTTCTGGACGCGGTTGGCCAACTGGATGCGAAATCACTGAGCCTTGATGTCGATGTCTACAATCCGTCCGTCAATTATCGGGCGGTGAGGGAGCGCTGGTTCGGATTTGATGCACCGGGGCTGGACTAGGCAGTTTCTTGCTGCGGGCACGCCGGCTATTGCCGGTCTGTTAACCAAGTCTTAGCGTCGTCCCTCTAGATTCCGGATCTGGCGCAGGCCGCAAGTGGCCTCAACCAGCTTGGAGCCGCAGAAAGCGGGGAACGGAAAAGTCATGAGCGACACCGCAGCACAGAGCGAACCGACAATGGAGGAGATCCTCGCCTCCATTCGCCGCATCATTTCGGAAGATGATGATGCCCCTGAAGGTGCTGCGGACAATGATGCCGAGCCAGTGGAACCCGCCGAGCCGACGGTCGATGACATCCTGGCCGTCGATGACGAGCCGGAGCCCGAACCGGAACCTGAGCCGGAACCTGAACCGGAGCCGGAACCCGAGCCTGAACCGGAGCGTCCGACCGCCGATGTATTCGAGCTGACGCAGGTACTGCGCGACGATGGTTCTGTCCTGGATCTGGACGACGACCTGGTGATGGACGATGAGCCGGAACCTGTTGTGCCGCCTGCGCGTCATGCAACGATGGAGTCCGGGCTGCTGGCTGACAAGGTCGCGGTGGCCTCCGCTGCATCCTTCGCCGGTCTTGCCAGCGCACTTTCGGCACAGCGTGACATTGCCGTGCCGACGCATCGCACGCTGGAGGACATCACGAAGGAACTGCTCCGGCCGATGCTGAAGGAATGGCTGGACCAGAACCTGCCGACAGTGGTCCAGCGAATAGTGGAACGCGAGATCGCCAAGCTTTCCGCGCCGGTGGACGATCCCAAGTAACACAGCTTCCCGAACCGATGAGCCAGCCTGGCGCTTGGCTGAGCATTTCTCGCGTGTCATCGACCTTCACCAGCCTATCCTTTGCCCCGGCATTTCAGATGGCGGAGGTGAAGATGACGCGGGTGCTCAGGATGTGGCAGGTGGATGCATTCACCGATGTGCCCTATCGCGGCAATCCATGTGCCGTGTTCTTCGATGGTGGTGATCTCTCGGGTGCGCAGATGCAGCAGATCGCGCAGGAGATGAACCTCTCCGAGACCGTCTTTCTGTGCCCGCCGACAACGGCGGATGCGGACTATCGTGCCCGCATCTTCACCCCACGCAGCGAGTTGCCCTTCGCCGGACACCCCACCATCTCTGCCGCCTTCTGTGTCTGGAGCAGTATGCGGGATGCGGGCTTCGGTCCCTTGCCGACCCTGCTGCGACAGGAATGTGGCGCGGGGATCGTTCCGGTGGAGATCGCCACGCAGAACGGAACGCCGGTCTTCACCATGACCCAGATGAAGCCCGCGTTCCGTACCTTCGACATGAGCAGGGAAGATGTCGCGGCGATGCTGGGATGCGATGCCGGTGACCTGCTGGACCCCGCTCTCGATGCCGCCAGCACGGGCATCTGGTGGATGTTCGCGCGCTGCCGTTCGCCGGAGGTCGTGGCTGCGCTCTCCCCCGACATGACGGCCATCAGTGCCCTGTCGCAGGAGACCGGTATCACGGGGCTGGCCGCCTGGTGCGTCGGGGCGACCCAGGATGGTGTCGACGTGAAGCTGCGGGGCTTCGCCCCGGCTGAGGGCGTGCCGGAAGATCCGGTCACGGGCTCGGCCAACGGCTGCCTGGCGGCCCTGATTGCCCGCGACGGTGTTCTCGGTGCCGCGCCTGTCAGCTATGTGGCGGAGCAGGGTGTCGAGATGGGACGGGCGGGCAGGATCTTCGTCAGTTGCGACGCTGCCGAGGCAGCGCCACGGGTCGGAGGCCACGTTGTCCGGGTGATGACGGGTGACCTGGCGATCTGACCGGATGCCGGGGAAGGGGAGCGTCGTTGGCCTTGGGCGGCGGCGCACAATCGGATAGCATCCGCCAATGAACAAGCTGCACCGGAAGATCGCTGTCACGTTGCTGGTTGCGGGCGCCGCGCTTTGCGCCGTCCCTGCACATGCGGCGTTTCTCGAAGGCGTCGCCGCCTACAATCGCGGCGACTTCGCGGCTGCGGCGGATATCTGGCGGGAAGATGCCGCCGCCGGAGATGCAGCGGCGCAGCGCAACCTCGGCCTGCTGTACCTGAACGGGCAGGGCGTGCCGAAGAACGAGGCGGCGGCGGCGGAGTGGTTCAGGCGATCGTCCGACCAGGGGTTCCCGCGCGCCTCGGCAAATCTGGGTGAGATGTACCTGCGCGGTGTCGGCGTGCCGCGTGATCCGGAACGGGCTGTGACCTTCTTCCAGCGCGCGGCAGAGGCGGGACTGGCGGAGGCGCAGTACAACCTGGCCATCCTGACCGAAGCCGGTTTCGGTGTGAAGAAGGATACGGAACTGGCGCGCCGCTGGTTCGAGCGCGCGGCGGCCGGCGGGCATGCGCCGGCGCGTGAACGGCTGCGTCAGATGGCACCGCC
The DNA here is from genome assembly GCF_029909415.1 of Minwuia sp. IMCC3009. Taxonomy (GTDB): domain Bacteria; phylum Pseudomonadota; class Alphaproteobacteria; order Minwuiales; family Minwuiaceae; genus Minwuia. Next base: position 2,252,585 of record NZ_CP123781.1, on the reverse strand, counting down.
AGAGGCAGCCTCCGTAGATGACGATGAAGTCGAGGCGGCCCCGACAGAAGACCTTGCATCATCGGGGGATGAGGGGCCGGAGATTCAGAGGGCGGGGGACGGGGGGCTGATCGACAGCCTGAACACCATACTTTCCCCGTCGGGCTGATGTCTTCATGACATGGCGGCATTTTTGCCGCGAGAACTTCCACGATGGCTACATCTGGCAATGAAACATTGATGACACTACATGATAGTGTGCAAAGACCATGACGATTCCGCATGGTCTGACGGGACTGTTTCGATCAGCATGACGAGCATGAAAGACCCTTATTCCATACTGGGAGTGACGCGAGCTGCGTCGCAGGAAGACATCAAGCGGGCCTATCGCGGACTGGCGAAGGAACTGCACCCTGATCGTCATCCGGGCGACGAAGCCGCCGCTGAACGTTTCAAGGAAGTCTCCGCAGCATACAATCTGCTGGGTGACGCGGCGCAGCGTGCCCGGTTTGATCGTGGCGAGATCGGTGCCGACGGCGCGGAGAAGGCGCCGCACGGTTTCCATTATGCCAATGCCGGTGGTGCCGACGAGTTCACCCGGGGCGGCTTCGGCGGCCCGCGCGGGTTCGAGGATATCGTGGGCGACATCTTCGGCGGATTCCGTGGCGGTCGCGGCGGACCTGTCCGTGGGCGTGACCGCAAGTACAGCCTGACCGTTGATTTTCTGGAGGCCGCGCGTGGCGGCAACCGTCGTCTGACCCTGCCCGGCGGCAAGACACTGGATGTGCGCATTCCGGAGGGGCTGGAGGATGGCCAGCAGATCCGCCTGAAAGGCCAGGGCGACCAGCCCCAGGGCGGAACCGCAGGCGACGCGATGATCGAGGTTTCGGTGCGGTCGCATCCGCTGTTCTCGCGGGATGGGCGGGATATCAGTCTGGAGCTGCCGATCTCCCTGCGTGAGGCGGTGCTTGGGGCCAAGATCACCGCCCCCACGATCCATGGCGACGTGACCATCAGTATCCCGAAGGGCTCCAACGCCGGACGCGTGCTGCGCCTCAAGGGGCGCGGTATCCGCAATCCGAAGGACAACAGCGCGGGCGATCAGTACGTGAAGCTGAAGGTGGTGCTGCCGGAGGTGCCGGATGCCGCGCTGGAGGAGTTCGTGCGGGGCTGGCGCCAGGGGGAAGAGCACAATCCCCGCGCGGGGCTGCGAACCGGCTGACCGCGTTACGCGGAACCGGCCGAACCCTGGGGGAGGGAACAGGCATGACTGTCAGGCGCGAACTGAAGGTTCTGGTGCGTGGTCTCCAGTTCGGGGAGGGACCGCGCTGGCGCGATGGTCGCCTCTGGTACTCGGATTTCTACGCCCACATGGTCCGTACCGTCGATCTGGCCGGAACCGTCCGGGACGTTGTCGAAGTGCCCAATCAGCCTTCAGGACTGGGATTCGACCCGCAGGGCCGCCTGCTCATCGTTTCGATGCTGGATCGGTTGCTGCTGCGGCTGGAAGACGATGGTTCACTGACCACGGTGGGTGACCTGTCCGCTGTTGTCGCCGCCCCCTGCAATGACATGGTGGTGGATGCGGAGGGCCGGGCCTATGTGGGCAACTTCGGATTCGAGCGTCACAAGGGCGAGGATCCGGCCACGACAAGCATGTGGCGTGTCGATCCCGATGGTTCGATCCATGAGGCTGCGACCGACCTGTTCTTTCCGAATGGCACCGTCATCACACCGGATGGCGGCACGCTGATCGTCGGCGAGACCTTCGGCAATCGTCTGACGGCCTTTGACCGCAGCCCCGACGGCAGCCTGTCGAACAAGCGCATGTTCGCCGATACGCCGGGGGTATTCCCCGACGGAATCTGTCTGGATGCGGAGGGGGCGGTCTGGGTGGCGGACCCGCGCGGTCGTCGCGTCGTCCGCGTGCTTGATGACGGCCGCATTGCGGAGGAAGTGCCTCTGCATGACCGGGGCGCCTATGCCTGCATGCTGGGCGGGCCGGAGGGAACGCATCTGTTCGTGATCACCAATCAGGACAGTGGTCCGGAGATCATCGGCAAGGGCCTCGGGCAGATCGAGGTGATGCAGGTCGAGGTGCCGGGCGCGGGCCTGCCCTGACTCCCCGTCACTTCGCGCCGATCTTCGGTTCCTCACCCTTCAGAAGCCGGACGATGTTGGCGCGGTGCTTCATGAAGATGAAGGCGGCGATCAGGATCGCCAGTTCCATGCGCAGATGATCGTACCAGAGATAGGCATAGACCGGGGTCAGGGCGGCGCTGGCCAGCGCGGCCAGTGACGAGTAGCGGAAGATCACGGCCACCAGCACCCATGTGGCGCAGGCCGCCGCGCCGACGAGCGGGTGCATGGCGAGCGCGATGCCCAGGAACGTGGCCACGCCCTTGCCGCCCCTGAACCCGAGAAAGATCGGGAACAGGTGACCAAGGAAGGCGGCAATTGCGGCCAGGACCGCACCGTTCACCCCCAGGAAATGGTCCGCCAGCAGGACCGCGACCGCACCCTTGCCCGCATCCAGCACCAGCGTCGCCGCCGCCAGGTCCTTGCGGCCCGTGCGCAGTACATTGGTGGTGCCGATGTTGCCCGACCCGATCTTGCGCACATCGCCCAGCCCGGCCAGCCGGGTCAGCAGCAGCCCGAATGGGATCGATCCAATGAGATAGGCCAGCGCCATCGCCGGCAGGAACCAGTCAGGTGCCGCGAAGATCTGCGTGATGACGATGAACAGGTCGGAGTACATTCCTGGGCCTTTCCGGCGGGTCTGCTCACGGACGGCGAACGGGGCGGCAGCTTCCCACCACTTGCCGCCGAAAGTCTACCACGCCGGATCAGCGCCGCCTCAATAGCTCCGTGGCAGGCCCAGTTTCCGCTCCGCGATGAAGTTCAGGATCATCTGCATCGAGACCGGTGCGATGCGGGAGATCATGACTTCGCGCATCAGCCGTTCGACGTGATACTCCTTCGCGTAGCCCATGCCGCCATGGGTCAGCACCGCCTGTGTCGCGGCCTTGAAACCGGCTTCCGCGCCCAGATACTTCGCCGCATTGGCCTCCGCGCCGCAGGGAAGTCCCCGGTCGTAGAGGTCGGCGGCCTTCATGCACATCATGTAGGCGGCTTCCAGTTCGGCCCAGTTGACGGCAAGTGGATGCTGGATCGACTGGTTCATGCCGATGGGGCGTCCGAAGACGACGCGTTCCTTGGCGTATTCCACCGCGCGTTCCAGCGCCTGCTGTCCGATGCCGATGCCTTCGATGCCGACCAGGATGCGTTCGGGGTTGAGGCTGTGCAGCAGGTAATAGAATCCCTTGCCTTCCTCGCCGATCAGGTCCTCCTTCGGGATCGGCAGGCCGTCGATGAAGACAGCATTCGAATCCACCGACTTGCGACCCATCTTCGGGATGACCCGAGCCTCGATATAGTCGCGGTTGAAGTCGGTGTAGAACAGGCTGATGCCATCGGTGGACTTCGAACAGTCCTCCTTGGCCGTCGTTCGGGCCAGCAGCAGGATCTTGTTCGCTTCCTGCGCGGTGGAGGTCCACATCTTCCGACCGTGCACGACATAGCCCTTGTCCGTGCGTTCCGCCTTCGTCTTGATGCTGGTGGTATCTAGGCCGGCATCCGGCTCCGTGACGCCGAAGCAGGTGATCTGCTCACCCTTGATCAGCGGTGGCAGGTGGCGCTGCTTCTGCTCCTCCGTCCCCATGACCACGATGGGGTGCGGGCCGAAGATGTTGATGTGCACGGCGGAGGCGGCACTCTGCGCGCCGGGCGTCTGCGCGATGGTATTCATCATGATCGCGGCTTCCTTCACGCCGAGACCCGATCCGCCATATTCCTCCGGCATCGCGATGCCGAGCCAGCCGCCGTCGGCCATGGCCTTGTGGAATTCATGGGGAAACTTGCCGGTCTCGTCGCGATCCAGCCAATAGGCGTCATCAAACGGTTCGCAGGCCTTGCGCACCGCATCGCGGATGGCTTCCTGCTCCTCGGTCATTCTGAAATCCATTGTGTCCTCCCCAGAACCTTGTGTGTACGCAACATTGTGACAGTCTAGCGCGCGATCAGGCGCGCAAGGAAGATGAACGGTACACCACCGACGATCAGGATTGCCGCACCCGCGTAATACAGCGCCGCATAGCTGTCGCTCGCTTCCTGAATGAAGCCGCCGATCCATGCCCCGAGACCGCCGCCAGCGCCGCCCGCCGCCAGCATGACGCCGTAGATGCGCCCGAACGCAGGCCCCTGAAACAACCGTGATGCAATGGACGAGATCATGGGGCCGCGACTGCCGAGTGTCAGGCCGAGGCAGACGATGGACCCGTAAAGCACGAGGGTATTGAGGTTGCCCGCCAGTGACAGGAAACCGGCATAGGCCACCAGCGTCAGGGCATAGGAGAGCGTTGACGCAGGCAGTACGCCGAACCGGTCCCCCAGAAAGCCAAAGCCGATCATGCCGACCGGTGCCAGGGCACCGGTGATGCCGTAGAGGCTGGCGGCGTCCAGCGGCGGGATGCCCACTGTCTGGAAATAGTCCACCTGCTGGGTGACGGCGACATAGACCCCGGCCCCGGTGGTGGCATAGATCCAGGCCAGCCCCCAGAAGTACCAGGTCGCCATCGCGGCCTTCAGGGAGGTGATCTGCTGGCGCGCACCGGGTTCGGCCGCGCGGCTGATACTGCGGTTCGCGACCTGCGTGCTGCCCGCAAGGAACCGCTTCCAGGGGGCGAACAGGACGACCGGCAGCACGATGGCGAGACCGATGACGGCCAGCCAGCGATAGGCCAGCTGCCAGCCAAGCTCGTCGATGAGAAGCTGCGATACCGGTGAGAAGACCAGCACGCCGATCCCCATCGACGAATGCACCAGCCCGAGCGCGGCGGCGCGACGGCGGTCGAACCAGCGGCTGACCAGTGCGGCATGGGTGACGTTGCCGAGCATGGCGCCAGCGGTGCCGACGGCGATGCCATGGCCGAGGTAGAAGCTCCACAGTCCCGCGTCGGTACTGGCCAGCAGCATGCCGCCAACCATCATCGCCATGCCGCAGAAGTAGACAGTACGGGGGCCATGGCGGTCGAAGATCCAGCCTGCCAGCGGCGCACCCAGGCCCCAGCAGGTCATGGCAATGGCGTAGATCGCGGTCAGCTGGTCGCGGTCCCAGTCGTGGCTCTGGTCCAGCGGGCGCAGCATGACGACGAAGCTGTCGAACATTCCGCGGGCAACCATGCCGAGGATGAAGCAGAACAGCAGGACACCGACGGCGTCCCATGCGCTGGCCCCGCCGGATGACGGTCGTTCCGAGCCTCGCGTCATCTCCCTGAAACGCTCCGGTCTGTCAGATGCCAAGGGCTGGCTTCAGGGCGCGCATCACGGCTGTCGGTTGTTCCGTCATCATCATGTGACCGCAGTCGGGAATGACGGTGGCGTCGGCCCCCTTGATCAGGGCTGCGAGCTTCCGCCCGACCTTGGCGGGGGTCATGTTGTCGTTGGCGCCAAGGATCAGGTACGTCGGGCAGGTCACTGCCGCCGCCGCGGCCTCTCCGCCGTCGTAGGCATTGCAGATCGCCAGGTGGCGGTGCATCACGCCGTGCGCCGCCTGCTGCACCACGCGTGTATCGGCACCCACCATCCAAAGACCCGGAACCTGAAAGCCGCCGATATGCGCCCGCCGGGCATGGGCCCAGTCGTTCATCAGACCGATGGCAAGGGGCAGGTTGCTGTCCGCCGCATCCAGGAAGGCATCGTTGACGGCCATCGGATAGCCGACGCCCATCAGCACCAGTCGGCTCACGCGATCGGGATTGTGCCCGGCGGTCTCCAGCGCGATGAGCGCGCCCATGGAATGACCCACCAGCGCCGCCTTCTCCACCCCCAGCGCATCCAGCACGCGGATCAGCCAGTGGGACGCGTCGTGGATCGATTCGGGCAGGTCACCACCGGACTTGCCGCAGCCGGGCAGGTCGAGCGACAGGACGCTCAATCCGTGGTGCGCCAGATACCGGGTCTGCAGTGACCAGGCGAGATGGCTCATCGCGGCGCCATGGATCATCACGACCACGTTGCCGCTGGGGTCGAATTCCTTGCCGCCTGTGTGGGCATAGACGTCGTGACCGTCGACTTGAAACATCATGATTGCTTACTCCGCCGCTTGGGGAACGGCGCGCTGCGCGGTGCGCAGGGCCTGCTTCAGGTCATCGATCAGATCGTCGGCATCTTCCATGCCGACAGACAGGCGGATCATGTCCTCCCCGATGCCGGCGGCCTTCAGCGCGGCCGCATCCATCTGCTGATGCGTTGTCGAGGCCGGGTGAATCACCAGTGACTTGGCATCCCCGACATTGGCGAGGTGGGAGAAGATGTTCAGTGCCTCGATGAAGGCGCGCCCGGCCTCCCGACCGCCCTTGACGCCGAAACTGAAGATGGCACCGGCACCCTTGGGCAGAAGCTGCCTGGCCCGTTCATGATCCGGGTGGCTCGGCAGATCGGGGTAGGAGACCCAGTTCACCGCATCGTTGCCATCCAGGAACGCGGCGACCTTCCGCGCATTCTCCACATGGCGCGGCATGCGCACATGCAGGGTCTCGACCCCCTGCAGCAGGTAGAAGGCGTTCTGCGGGCTGAGGCAGGCACCGAAATCGCGCACGCCCTCTCCGCGCGCGCGCATGGCGAAGGCGGCGGGGCCGTATTCCTCCCAGAAGTTCAGGCCGTGATAGCCCGCATAGGGCTCCGTCAGGGTCGGGAACTTGCCGGAGGCGGCCCAGTCGAAGGTGCCGCCGTCGATCAGCGCGCCGCCGATGGCCACCCCGTGACCGCCAAGGAACTTGGTTGCCGAATGCATGACGATGTCGGCCCCGTGCTCGATGGGCCGGAACAGGTAGGGCGTGGCGAAGGTATTGTCGATCATCAGCGGAATGCCGTTGTCATGGGCGATCTGCGCTACGGCGGGCAGGTCCATGATCTCCAGACCGGGATTGCCCAGCGTTTCGCCGAAGACCAGGCGCGTCTCGGGCCGGATCGCCTTTGCGAATCCTTCCGTGTCGCGCGGATCGACGAAGGTCGTGGTGATGCCGAATCGGGGCAGGGTGTGATGAAACATGTTGTGGCTGCCGCCGTAGACAGAGGCGGAACTGACGATGTGCCCGCCCTGGCCCATCAGCGTCGCGATGGCCACATGCAGGGCTGCCTGACCTGAGGCGGTGCAGACGGCGCCGACCCCACCCTCCAGCGCGGCCAGCCGTTCCTCCAGCACCGCGACGGTGGGATTGGAGATTCGGGAATAGAGGTGGCCCGGCGTTTCCATGTTGAACAGGGCCGCCGCATGATCCGTGTCCTGAAAGACATAGGATGTGGTCATGTGAATCGGTACGGCACGGGCGCCGGTGACCGGGTCCGGATGCTGTCCGGCATGAAGGCCAAGCGTATCGAACTTCGGATACTTGGGTTTCAAGGTGGCTCTCCTCCTCCGGCAGCCGGTGTCGTGACGGCTGCATGATCCGGGCGGTGCGGCGCGTCAGGCCGCATCAGTGCTGATCTTCAGACACCTGATCCTGGGACTACACCAGGCCGGCGCAAAGAAAAAACCGCGCCCGTTGCCGGTCGCGGCTTTTTCGAGAAACTTAGTTTTCCCCTCAAGGCGTTGATCGCCCTGTTATTACGCGCCAGTCCCTGTCAACTCGGCTCCGCGAGCGGGATTAGGCCAAGGTTGGGGAAAGGAGTCAAGCAAGTGCATTAGCACTGAAACACAAAATCGATGCTGCGGCGCAGCAAACCGGAAGACCAGTGCAGACTGATAGGTCGCCCCCGGGGAGGGGAACTCGGAGGCGACCATTTCAGACAGGGAGGTTGAGGGGAGAACTACTCCTGCTCAGGGTTCCCAATGTACCGGACGGAAGTTAACCATCCCCTAATGCTGCCGGATCAGGTTCCGGGAACCGTCTAGCGGCTGAATATGGAATCAGCGGCACTGCGCACGCTGTGCTTCTTCTCGATCACGGCACGCAGGGTCGTGATCTCCGCCTCCAGTTCGACGATCCGTTCCTGCAGCTCTTCGATCGAGACATCGTCCAGATCGCGGGACTGGAAATACTTCTCCCGCGCGCGTTCCTCATCTTCCATTGTTGCCTCCGCTTGCCACTCCGGGGCAGCAAGCATAGATCAGGTGCACGTTGATCGACAAAGGGACGCTGGCATGAATGACCGGGCGTCTTCGTGGCACAGGGTGAGGGAACAGCACATGAGCGAGACACTGCCGACGGAAATGACGGTGATTGGCCTGGATGGATTCGGTGCACCGGAGGTGCTGAAGCCCATGACGCGCCCCGTTCCCGCACCGGGTCACGACGAGGTGCTGATCAAGGTCGCGGCGGCAGGCGTGAACCGTCCCGACGTCATGCAGCGGACGGGTGGCTATCCGCCGCCGCCGGGCGCCCCGGACTATCCGGGGCTGGAAGTCGCGGGGACCGTGGCCGCCAAGGGAGACGGGGTGCATCAGTTCAATGTGGGTGATCGCGTCATGGCGCTGGTTGCCGGTGGTGGCTATGCCGAATATTGCGTCGCGCCGGAGGGGCAGTGCCTGAACGTCCCGGCCAGCCTGGACATGGTGCATGCGGCGGCGGTGCCGGAAACCTATTTCACCGTCTGGACCAACATGTTCGAGCGCGGAAAGCTGCAGGGCGGCGAGAGTGTCCTGATCCATGGCGGGTCCAGCGGTATCGGCACGACGGCGATCCAGCTTGCGAAAGCCTTCGGGGCGCGGGTCTTCGTGACGGCCGGATCGGCCGAGAAATGCGCCGCCTGCGTCGATCTGGGCGCGGAGCGGGCGATCAACTACCGGGAGGAGGATTTCGCGGAGGTGATCGCGGAACTCACCGGCGGGGAGGGGGTCAACCTGGTTCTCGACATGGTCGGCGGTGCCGACTACTTCGCGCGCAACGTGAAGTCGCTGGCCGTGGAGGGACGGCTGGTGCAGATCGCTGTCCAGCAGGGGCCGAAGGTGGAACTGAACCTGCTGCATGTGATGCAGAAGCGGTTGCACCTTTCCGGTTCGACCCTGCGCCCCCGTCCCGTGGCGGACAAGGCGCTGATCGCCCGCGCGCTGGAGGATCACGTGCTGCCGCTGCTGGCTGACGGGCGCGCGCTGCCGGTCATCGATACCGTGCTGCCGCTGGAGAAGGCGTCCGAGGCACATGCCCTGATGGAGGCCAGCAACCATGTCGGCAAGATCATGCTGACGGTCGGGTGACGCGCCCCGCTTGAATCCGGCGCGTAAAACGTCTAATTCGTGCGCATGAGTTTCATGACCGCTGATGTGCACGCAACCGGATATGTGATGCAGGCGCGGTACCCCTGACAGTCTGAACGGGAGAATACAGTGGCATTACCTCTGATGCCGAAGGCCACCGCCGTATGGCTGATCGACAACACGATGCTTTCCTTTCGCCAGATCGCTGAATTCTGCGGCCTGCATCCGCTGGCCATTCAGGGCATGGCGGATGGTGAGGTGGACCAGAACATTGTCGGTCTGGACCCCGTGGCCAACAGCCAGCTGACGCGCGCCGAGATCGAGCGGTGCGAGAAGGACCCCAACGCCAATCTGGTGCTGCGGGAATCCGCGATCCCGATCCAGCGTCAGAAGAAGGGCGCGCGCTACACGCCCGTGTCCAAGCGTCAGGACCGTCCGGCGGCGATTGCCTGGATCCTGCGCCACCACCCGGAACTGACCGATGCTCAGATCCGGCGGTTGCTGGGCACGACAAAGGACACGATCAACAAGATCCGTGAACGCACCCACTGGAACATGACCAACATCAAGCCGACCGATCCGGTGAGCCTGGGCATCTGTACCCAGACGGAGCTTGCCGCGCTGGTGTCGGAGGCCGCGGATCGCCGTCGCAAGATGGTCGCCGAGAAGCCGGACCTGATTCCGGAAACCCATGTGGAACATGCGGCCCCGTCTGCCGCGGGTCGACTGTCTGCCGAGGCCGCGATTGCCTCCGCGGCGCTGGGCATCGGCAAGCCGAAGGAAGAGAGCGACGAGGAAGACGTGCCGACCGTCGATTCCGTCTTCGGCAAGAGCGAGGACTGATCAGTCGGAGGTAGCCGGAATGTCAGATCGGCATTCCGGCGAGTCCCTTCAACGCCACGTCGTCGTCGGTCACCTGGCAGATGCTGACATCGCGCAGCCAGTCCTGCATGGGGCCGGGCAGGTGAAAGGCTGAGACCAGCGTTGCAGTCGGCAACAGCGGAAACAGCCGTTTCGCCAGTCCGCCGACAATGATCACGCCGCCCGTCGCGCCTGTCGTCAGTGCAGCCGTTGCCGCGAAACGGGCGAACAACTGGGCGTAGAGCTGTCCCAGCCGCAGCGCCGATGGTGTCGCCTGGCGCAGGAATTCAATGACCTCCGGTGCCGTCCGTGTTCCATCGCGGAACCCCGCGACCCGGCAGAGCTGTGGCAGTCCGGTGCCTGAAAGCAGGGCTTCGGCGCTGAACGGGACGTCGGTGTCGAGAAGGCCGCGGGTGGAGAGCAGCCCATGGCCGATCTCTGTCGCCACGGCAATCTGGCTGCCCGACCCGTCCGGAACCAGCAGGCTCCCGCCGATTCCGGTCCCGACCCCGATGGTCAGCACCGGACGATCGTGATCCGGCAACTTCCTGGACGCCAATGGCCTGGGACTGCAGTAACGGGTTCCCATGGCCGCCGCCTGCAGGTCATTCAGCAGCCGGCCCTCGCCACCGGCAGCCAGGTCACGCAGCATCGGCAGGTCGAACTGCCAGGGTCCATTGACCAGCCGACCCGCGCCACCACTCACCGGTCCGGCGATGGCGACCGCAACCGAAGCGAGGTTCGGGAGGCCGTTCGCCGCGAGATAGGTACGGGCCGCCTCCGCGAAGCCGACGTGGTCGGCGGTCTGCATTTTCTGGACGCGGGAAGGTGTGCCCTGTCCGTCGACAAGGCCGAAGCGGGCATGAGTCCCACCGATATCCGCGATCAGTCGCATCGGACCTGTCCCTCCCTCAGCCCGGAACCGCGCGCAGCAACTGGCTCAGGTCGTTGAGGAACCGGCTGCTCCAGCGGGAAACGTCCAGGTCCTGAACCACCTTCATCAGGGCCTTGTGGCGGCGCTTGCGTTCCTTCAGCGGCATCTGCAGGGCGGTCTGCAGCGCGATGGCTGTCTGGTCGATGTTGTAGGGATTGATCAGCAGGGCCTCGTCCATGTACTCGGCCGCGCCGGCAAAGCGTGACAGGACCGGCATGCCGGGATCATCCGGATTCTGTGCCGCCACATATTCATGCGCCACCAGGTTCATGCCGTCGCGGAGCGGCGTGATCAGCGCGGCGCGGCTGGCGCGATACAGGGCGGCGAGCGTCTCGCGGGGGAACTGGCGATTGATGTAGCGGATCGGTGTCCAGTCGAAGTCGCTGAACTTGCTGTTGATCTCCCCGCTGAGCGAGTCCAGGCGTTCGTGCAGATCGACATAGGCATCGACCGCACCGCGCGATGTCGGGGCGATCTGCATGAAGGTCATGGCACCGCGGTTCTCCGGATAGAGCTCGAACAGGCGGCGCACCGATTCCATCCGTTCCGGCAGACCCTTGGAATAATCCATCCGGTCAACGCCAATGACCTGCGACCGGTTCAGGTTGCGCTGTCGGATACGATCAATGATCTCCTGGGCGTTGGGGGTGCGCGCCATGGCGGCAAAGCGGCCGGCATCAATGCCGATGGGGTAGGACTTGACCCGGGTGGAGCGCCCGAAGGCGGTCACATATTCGCCGTCCGATTCCGTATCGCTCTCCAGTTGCTGCACCTGCTGGACCAGATGCAGCCGGTCGGTTTCCGTCTGGAATCCGACCACGTCGTAGGCGAACAGCGTGCGCACCAGCCAGCTTACTTCCGGCACCGCCGCCATGATGCTGGGGGGTGGCATGGGAATGTGCTGGAAATAGCCGATGGGATTGCCACAGCCCGTTGCCCGCAGCTCCGCCGCCAGCGGGATCAGGTGATAGTCATGGATCCATATCCTGTCATCGGGCCGAAGGATCGACGCGACCTTCATGGGAAGACGACGGTTCACCGCGCCGTAAACACGTGAGTGGTCGGTGGTGTAGTCGACGAGATCCAGGCGATAGTGAAACGCGGGCCAGAGCACCCGGTTGGCGAAGCCGAGATAATACCCCTCATGCTCCTCCGGCGTCAGGGATGTGGTCAGCAGTGTCAGGTTGCCTGACCTGTGCTCGTTCCAGCTCACGGGTTGGAGCGGGTCGGTTTCCACCCGGCCATCCCAGCCGATCCAGACACCGCCATTGGCCTCCAGCGCTTCGCCCAGCGCCACGGCCAGGCCCCCTGCGCCCGGACCGGCAGCCGGGTCCTGCACCCGGTTCGAAACGACGATCAGGCGGCTCATATCCGGGTCTCCCATCCCTTGCTCAGCAATCGGGCGCAATTGATGATACCGACCATCGAATAGGTCTGGGGGAAGTTGCCCCAGAGCTCGCCTGTTTCCGGGTGCGTGTCCTCCGACAGCAGACCAAGCGGATTGCGCAGGGCCAGCATGGCCTCGAAGGTCTCGCGGGCCTTGTCGATCTGGCCGATCCTGGCCAGGGCCTCGATGCGCCAGAAGGCACAGATGTTGAACGACACTTCCGGTGCGCCGAAGTCATCCGCCGCTTCGTAGCGCCGCATGTGCGGGCCGTCTGTCAGGGTTTCCTCCAGCCGCTCGACGGTGGAAACGAAGCGCGGGTCCATCGGGTCGATCAGCCCGACCTCCGCCATCAGCAGGACAGAGGCGTCAAGGTCGCGTCCGCCGAAGCTCTCCGCGAAGGCCTAGCGTTCCTCGCTCCAGGACTCGGTCAGGATGCGGTCCCGGATGATCGTGGCACGGTCGGCCCAGAAGGTCTCGCGATCAGGCCGCCCGATCTCGGTCGCGATCTTCGCCAGTCGGTCGCAGGCAGCCCAGCACATCAGCGCTGACGAGGTATGGACCCGCGCCCGCGTCCGCAACTCCCACATGCCGGCGTCGGGCTTGTCATGGAAATGGAAGGCCTGCTCGCCGACCTTCTCCAGCCGCTCGAAATCGTCGATGTCGGCGGGACGCAGCAACCGCTTGTCGAAGAAGGCCTGCGCCGCCCCCAGCACGACATTGCCGAAGACGTCGTACTGGAAGTGCTCATGCGCCTGGTTGCCGACCCGGACCGGACCCATCCCGCGATAGCCGGGGATCTCCCCGATGATCCGTTCGCTGATCTGCGCCTCCAGCCCGATGCCGTAGACGGGCTGCATGTGGCCGCCGTCGGCATCGACCACGACATTGCGCAGCCAGCGCAGGTAATCCTCCATGGTGCCGACCTCGGCCAGCGTGTTGAGCGCGCGGACCACGAAGAAGGCATCGCGCAGCCAGCAGAAGCGATAGTCCCAGTTCCGCCCCGAACCGGCTGACTCCGGGATGCTGGTGGTCAGCGCGGCGACAATGGCGCCCGTTTCCTCGAACACGCAGAGCTTCAGGGTAATGGCGGAGCGGATCACAGCCTCCTGCCATTCCAGCGGCAGGGCGAGGCGGCGGGTCCAGTGCCGCCAGTAGTCCGCGGTCTTCTCCTCGAACTCGGCGGCGGTCTCGCTGACACCGGACGTCAGTGTCTCGTCCGGACCCAGGATCATGTCGAGCGGCTGGTCGAGCAGGAACGCGGTCTCCTTCAGCACGTAGTCGACCGGCGCGCTGGTGGTGAAGCGCATGGTGTAGTGGTCGCTGACATAGCGGATGTGATTGCTGCCATGGGTGATGGTCGGGGCCTTGGTGCCCCAGCCGTGCGTGGGCCGCAGCCGGATGCGGATGCGGGGCGATCCGTTGATCGGGCGCAACCGGCGCACCAGGGTGAGGGGGCGGAACATGCGGCCCCGGGCGGAGAAGCGCGGCGCGAAGTCGGTGATCTCCACGCCCCGGCCACTGCCGTCGAACAGACGCGTCCGCAGGATCGCCGTGTTGGGATCATAGGCCTGTTCGGCGCGGTCGAAATCCTCGACATCGATCACGAAACTGCCGTTCGGCCGGTCCTTGCCGTCGCTCAGAAGGGCATGAAACACAGGCTCGCTGTCATAGCGCGGCAGGCAGCACCAGACGACAGCGCCCCTGTCATCAACCAGAGCGTTGAAGGCGCAATTGCCAATGACCCCGAGATTCAAAGAGGGCACCCGGGTTGCGGCGGTCTGGCTGGTCATTGGTCATCCTTCATCGTTTCAACGGCCTGTGCGAGCAGGTGGCGCACGGCATCGGGATCGCCGAGGCGGGAGGTCGCGACGGTTTCGCCGTCACCGACCTTGATGGCTGAACCGCCGAGTTGCAAAGCCATGGCGAAGGCATCCTCGTCGGTCCGGTCGTCGCCGATCATCAGGGGTATGCGATCACGGAACGGCGCGCGTTGCATCAGACGTTGCAGCACCGCCCCCTTGTGCATGCCGGGGCGGCGCACCTCATAGACCATCTTGCCGTGGATCAGCTCCAGATCGCGGCTTGTGGCCAGCGCGGCCTGCAGGGCATGGCCGACCCGTTTCTCCGCCGCCGGGACCGCGCGGAAATGGACGGCGATGGCCTGTCCCTTGTCCTCGACGCGCAGCGCCGGCGTCTCGTCGGCCAGTGCGTTGCACAGGGTGCGGATTGCAACCAGTTCGCCGGGCACCTCCAGGCACTCGAGCGCGCCATCGGCCATCCGAATCTCTGCGCCGTGAACGCCGCCGACAGTTGCCTGCAGGGGCGTGAGCATCCGGTCGATGTCCGCAACGGTGCGCCCGCTCAGGATGGCAACCGCGCCGTCCAGGGCGGCCCCCAGTCGCTGCAGCAGCGGCACGAGACCCTCCGGCGGCTGCGCAGCCTCCGGCGTTGCGGCCAGATCGACCAGGGTTCCGTCATAGTCCAGGAACAACGCGGTCTGTCGTCCGACGATCATCTCTTCTCCGGCCCGAATGCTGCTCGACCAGTCGCCACGATAGGGGGGGCGCCTACATCGCGTCCACCGGATGTTTCCGATGCTGGCGCGGTGCGGGGGCGGGCAGGCGCTTCAGGGTCTCGGCGATGTACCAGCGGGTGTCGGCCGGGTCGATCACGTCGTCGAACTCGAACCGGCCCGCGACCTCCAGTGCCGTATTCGCCTTCTTCAGTTCCGCCACCTTCTCGGCATGGATGCGGTCGTGGGTTTCCTTGTCCGGTGCGGCATCCAGTTCGGGCTTGTTGATGATGTTGACCGCCCCCTCGATGCCCATGCCACCGAACTCCGCCGTTGGCCAGGCGAGCAGCAGCGTGGGCTCCAGCGGTTCCGAGCCCATCACGTAGTACCCCAGCCCATAGGCCTTGCGCAGCACCACGGTGATGAAGGGCACCGTCGCATTGGCGAGGGCGAGGAGGACGCGCGCCGAGCGGCGGACCAGGCCGGTCTTCTCCACGTCCGGTCCGACCATCAGGCCCGGTGTATCGCACAGCAGCAGCATCGGAATGTCGAACGCGTCACAGAGCTGGATGAAGCGTGCCGCCTTCTCCGACGCGGGGCTGTCGATGGCGCCTGCCATGAACATCGGCTGGTTGGCGATGATGCCGACCGGACGGCCCTCGACATGGGCGAAGCCGGTCACGATGGCACGCCCGAACTTCGGCTTCAGCTCCAGGAAGGTGTCCACGTCGGCGATCCCGGCAATGACCTTGCGGACGTCATAGGCCCGACGCGGGCTCTCCGGCACCACATCGCGCAGGCGCCGCACGTCCGGAGTCTCCCCCGGTGCGCGGGGTCCCTGGAAATACCCGAGATACTGCTGCGCGACGCGCCCGGCCTCGGCCTCGTCGGCGACCATGATGTCGATGACGCCTTGGGCCATGTGGGTCTCCGGCGGGCAGATCTCCTCCGGCGTGAAATCCTTGCCCAGCGCGGCCTTGACCAGTGGCGGTCCGGCCATGCCAATGGCGGCCTTCGGTGTGGCGATCAGGACGTCGCACATGCCGCACAGGTTGGCGTTGCCCGCGAAGGCCCGGCCGGCACAGATGCCGATCAGCGGCACCCAGCCGGAGGCACGGGCGAAGTCCACGAAGGTCGTCGTCGTGGCAACGCGCCCGGTCATGGCATCATGCGGACGCGCCCCGCCACCCTCCAGCCATGTGATCAGTGGCCAGCGATGCTTCATGGCGAGCTGGAACAGCCGGTCGTGCTTGACGTGATTGTGGCTCGACTGGGTGCCCGCATAGACGGTGTAGTCATAGGACATCACCGCGACCGGCAGCCCCTCCACCGTACCCGTGCCCATGACCAGTCCGTCCGCCGGGCCGGTCATGTGCGGCAGCTTGGGCTTTGTCAGGCGGCCGATCTCCAGGAACGAACCGTCATCCAGGAAGTCGTCGATGTTTTCCCGCGCAGTCCTGTGGCCGGTCTTGCGGCGCTTGGCGACGGCCTCCGGTCGGGCTTCGTCCAGCGCGGCGCGGCGCAGACGGACGACCTCCGCAATGTCGGGTCTCAGGTTCTCCGGCTTGTCTTCATCTGCACAATCACTGTCTCGCACGCGTTCGCTCCCCCTGATGGCCGTCCTGCACTTGTCGCCGGAACGGATCGGCGTATAAGGGAAGCATGTGGGCAAGGCCGGTCACAACCGCCAAGGCGGCAATCCTCATGAGCTTTCTGCTCATTACCGCTACGGCTGCGTTTGCGCAGGATGTGAAGCTGTTCCGCATCGGCACCGGATCGACCGCCGGAACCTACTACCCGATAGGCGCACTGATTGCCTCGGCCATCTCGCGGCCGCCCGGCAGCGCACCCTGTGACGAGGGCGGTGCCTGCGGTGTTGACAATCTGATCGCCACCGCCGTGACTAGCCGCGGGTCGTTCGACAATATCGAGGGGCTGGTTTCGGGCCGTTTCGACTCGGCGCTGTCACAGGCCGATATCGCCGCCTGGGCCTATCGCGGCGACCATGTCTTCACCGGCAAGAAGGCCTATCCGCAGCTGCGCGCGATTGCCAACCTGTATCCCGAGCATGTGCATCTGGTGGTGCGCCGCGACCTGGGCATCCTTTCGGTGTCCGACCTGCGGGGCAAGCGGGTGGCGATCGACCGTCCCGGATCCGGCACCCGGATCAACACGCTGCTGATCATGAATGCCTATGGCATCGAGCCGGAGGACTTCGAGGCGATCGAACTGGGACCGGAGGCCGCGATCACGGCCTTGCTGGAAGGGGAGGTCGATGCGGCCTTCTTTGTCGTCGGCTATCCGTCCGTTGCCGTCACCGAACTTGCCGAGACCGGACGTTTCACCGTCGCCCCCATTTCCGGGGTCGCGGCAAACCAGTTGATCCTGTCCAACCGCTACTACACCCCCGGTGCCGTGCCGCTGGGTGTCTATGAAGGTGTCGGTACCACCCCGACGCTTCTTGTCGGCGCACAATGGATCGTGCTGGAGGACGCCGATGAGGAACTGATCTTCCAGATCACCCGTGCGTTCTGGGCCGACAGCAACCGCGAGCTGCTCAATTCCGGCCACGTCAAGGGCCGCCAGATCCGGTTGCAGACAGCGCTGGACGGGCTCACCGTACCGCTGCATCCGGGAGCGCGGCGGTTCTATGAGGAGGCCGGGCTGATCGAGCCGCCACGCGACACGGCAGAACCGGTTTCCGATGCTGCACCTGACGCCGGGAAGGCCGCGGCGGACGCATCGGAGCAGGGGACGACCGTCACCGACTGATGGCCCTTGCGGCCTGATCCGCGAAACACCAGAGTCACCCCCAATCGTGACTGGAGGGCCAACATGTTCGACCTGATCGGGGAAAGCGCAGGCGCGCTGCCCATTCATCTGGTATCCGCCGGAAAGCTGACTGTCTGGCTGGAAGGGCAGCCGCTGAACTGGCGCAACTGGCTCGCGGGCCGGCTGGAGAACCTGAAGGCTGGCGCGGCCCTGATGCTGCCGGGAGATGACGGCACACCGAGTGCGGTGCTGGCGGTCGTCGGTGACAGGCCGGACATGTGGAGCGTTGCGGGGCTGCAGGGCCGGCTGCCGGCAGACCGTTACATGCTCGACCTGTCGGCGCTCGAATGCGCGGACCCGGCGGCTCTGGCGCAAGACCTGGTGCTCGGCTGGGCACTCGGTACCTACCGGTTCGACCGCTATCTGAAACCGTCGGAGAAGCCCCGGGCGCAGCTCGTCTGGCCTCTGGAGGTCGATCAGGATCGCGTCACCGCGATGGCGGAGGCGATCTTCCTGACCCGCACCCTGATCAACACACCGGCGCAGGACATGGGCCCCACGGCACTGGAGCAGTCCGCGCGGGTTCTGGCGGAGCGGTTCGGCGGCTCGGCCGAATGCACCATCGGTGATGAGCTTCTGGCGCAGAACTTTCCGATGATCCATGCGGTGGGGCGCGCGGCTGTCGATCCGCCGCGCCTGATCGATCTGACCTTTGGTGATGCGGCACTTCCGAAGGTCACACTGGTGGGGAAGGGGGTCTGCTTCGATACAGGCGGGCTGGACCTGAAACCGGCCTCCGGCATGGAACTGATGCGCAAGGACATGGGCGGCGCCGCCACCGTTCTGGGGCTGGCGCACATGATCCTCGCCCAGGCGCTGCCGGTACGGCTTCGGGTGCTGATTCCGGCTGTGGAGAACGCCGTTGCCGGCAATGCCTACCGTCCGGGCGACATCCTGCAGACGCGGCAGGGCATCACGGTGGAGATCGGCAATACGGATGCCGAGGGGCGGCTGGTACTGGGCGACGCCCTCAGCCTCGCGGGGGAGGAAAAGCCCGACCTGCTGGTCGACTTCGCGACCCTGACCGGCGCGGCACGCGTGGCCGTTGGGACCGAGATCGCGGCATTCTTCACGCGCAGCGACGCCCTCGCGAGCGAACTGGAGGCTGCGGCGCGTACCGCAGATGATGAGGTCTGGCGTCTGCCCCTGCACGAAGGCTATCGCCATCTGCTGGACACGCCCTTCGCCGACATCAACAACGCCGGTTCGGGGCGGTTTGCCGGGGCGAGCACGGCGGCGCTGTTCCTGAAGGAATTCGTCGCCGATCCGGATCGCTGGCTGCACCTGGACATCATGGCCTGGAACAGCCGCAACCGTCCCGGCCGTCCGCGCGGCGGCGAAGCCATGGGCCTGCGCGCACTCTTCGCGATGATCGAGAGCCGCTTTGGACGCTGATTCCGCCCTGTATCCCCTTGCAAGCGTCGGATTTCGGCTTCAGTCTTCAGGAAGGCATCGTGGAAAAGAGCCGGTGACAGGCATGCAAGCGCCGTTTTCAGCTTGCGATGCGGTCGCCGGAAACAGTGCGGCCTGACTTCAACCACATTCTCAAGAAATCAGTTCAAATATTTCATTTTTATTAAAGGATGAAGTGACCCCGCTGTCTGTCTGTGTCACGGTTTGTGCTGTCTGTTCGACAGATTGCTGCGTCGGATCGAAACACGAAACCTTGCAGGGGGTATTCAATGACAGCCAAGATTCTCATCGGGCTTGATGGCAGCGAGGCAGGCGATCGCGCCGTCGCGTTCGCCAAGCAGCTCGCGTCCCTGATCGGAGATTGCGAACTGATCGCACTCTACGTCATCGAATGGTCGCCATATTCGTTCCAGACGGCAGAAGAGAACGCGGAGCGTCACAAGCGGCGTGAAGCGGAAATTGCCTCGGCGAAGGACCGTGTGATCAATCCGGCCGTCAATGCGCTGAAGGCAGAGGGGTTTGCCGCGCGTGGACTGGTCAAGCACGGCCATGTGGCCGACCTGCTGAACGAGACTGCGGTGTCGGAAGGGGCCAGCCAGATCGTGGTTGCGCGTTCCGGGGAGCGTGGGCTGGCGAGCAGGGTGTTTGGTACCTCCACAGCCCATCTAGCCATGACCGCCGAAGTTCCTGTCACGATTGTCGGATGAGGGAGCAATCATGAAAAAGAGCATTATCAACGGTCTCGCGCTGCTGCCCTTCACTGCCGTACCTGCGCTGGCGCAGGAAGGCGGATCGATCGACCAGGCGGTGAACGAGGCATTTGCCGCCGCCACCGGCCCGTTCGTCAGCTTCATCTTCGCGCCGATCCCGGGAACCAGCTTTCCCTGGATCGTGATGTGGCTGGTGGTCGCGGCGAGTATCTTCACGCTGTATTTCGGTTTCATCCAGATCAGGGGCTTTCGCCATTCGATCCAGTTGGTGAAGGGGGATTTCTCCGATCCCGAGGATGCGGGTGAGGTCAGTCACTTCCAGGCTCTGGCCACGGCGCTGTCCGGGACCGTCGGTCTCGGCAATATCGCCGGTGTCGCGGTTGCCGTCGGCATTGGCGGACCAGGTGCCACCTTCTGGATGATCCTTGCCGGTCTGCTCGGCATGGCATCGAAATTCACCGAATGCACACTGGGCGTGAAGTACCGCAACGAATATCCGGACGGCTCCGTCTCCGGTGGCCCGATGTACTATCTCTCCAAGGGTTTCACGGAGCGGGGGCTGCCGGGCGGCAAGGTACTGGCCTTCCTGTTCTCGGTCTTCTGCATCCTTGGTGCGCTGGGCGGCGGCAACATGTTCCAGGCCAATCAGGCGCATGCGCAGATTTCCGGGATTGTCGGTGACTTCCCGGGCTGGATCACGGGCATCATCTTCGCGGCCATCGTCTTCGCGGTCATCGTCGGCGGCATCAAGTCGATCGCCAACGTGACGGAGAAGGTCGTGCCCTTCATGGGTATCCTCTATGTCGTCACCGCGCTGGTCATCCTGATCATGAACTTCGACAAGATCGGCTGGGCCTTTGGCCAGATCCTCGAAGGGGCGTTCACGGGCCTGGGGGTTGCGGGCGGTATCGTCGGCGCCCTGATCCAGGGCTTCAAGCGGGCCGCGTTCTCGAACGAGGCCGGTGTCGGTTCCGCCGCCATCGCCCATTCGGCGGTGAAGACCAAGGAACCGATCACGGAGGGGCTGGTGTCCCTGCTGGAGCCGCTGATCGACACCGTTGTCATCTGCACGATGACCGCACTGGTGATCACGATCTCGGGCATGCTGATCATGGATCCGGCAACAGGCAACTTCGTGCTCGATGGCTCAAGCATCAAGACGGTTGGCGATGTGTCGGGCGTGGCACTGACCTCCGCGGCGTTCGCCCAGGGGTTCAGCTGGTTCCCCTATATCCTGGCGATCGCGGTGATCCTGTTCGCGTTCTCCACCATGATCTCCTGGTCGTACTACGGCCTGAAGGCATGGACGTACCTGTTCGGTGAGGGGAAGACGAAGGAAGTCATCTTCAAGGTGATCTTCTGCCTCTTCATCGTCATCGGCGCGGCGGCAAGCCTGGGTCCCGTCATCGACTTCTCCGATGCCGCGATCTTCGCGATGGCGGTGGTGAACATCACCGGGCTCTACTTCCTGATGCCGATCGTGCGGAAGGAACTGGGGTCGTACATGGGCCGTCTGAAGTCCGGCGAGATCCGCCGCTTCAAGCACTAGGAGGGTTGGTGTCGGCCTTCCGGCCGGCACCGCAACCCGACGACAGGACGAACCCGGGATGCCGGGCCGGTGCCAACCGGTCCGGCATCTCGCGTTTCAGAGCTGTCCGAGTGCCAGCAGCAGCAGGAACGGCAGGGTCAGGAACGAGAGTGCCGTGGAGACCAGGACCGAACCGGCGACCGCTTCGGGCCGCTGATCGTACAGGCTGGCGAAAAGGTAGTTGAAGACGGCGACCGGCATCGCGCTCTGGATGATCAGCACGCCCGTGGCCGTGTCGCTCAGGCCCAGCAGGCGCGCCACCGCCAGTCCGACAGCCAGCCCGACCACCAGTCGGATCGCCGCGACGATACCGGCCTGACCCAGACTGGCGAGGCGCAGGCTCGACAGGGACACACCCAGCGCCAGAAGCATCATCGGGATGGCAATGCCACCCAGCAGTTTCAGCGTATTGTCGATCCAGCCCGGCAGTTCGGTACCTGTGGCGACCATCGTCAGCCCCAGGACCGCCGCGTAGATGACCGGCGTGCGGGCAAGCTGGCGCAGGCTGAACTGGCCGGAGACAACCGCGATGCCGAAGCTGAAATGGTACCCGGCGATCACCGCGAATACGGCGATGGCGAGCGACAGACCCTCCTGCCCGAACGCGAACAGGCACAGCGGCAGGCCCATGTTGCCTGCGTTTGCCATCATGACCGGCGTCAGGAAGGCCCGCAGCGGCAGGCGCGCCAGCTTCAGGGCGAGGCCGCCGACGACCGCGAAACCGATGAGTGTCAGCGCGGTGGCAAACAGCATCTCGGTGAATGCCTCCGCCGATACTTCCAGCTTCGACAGGGTTGCCAGAATCAGGGCCGGCGTGCCGAGATTGGTTGCGATGGCGGTGACAGTTGCCGTATCGAAGGGCAGCCGCAGGCGGCGCCAGCCAAAACCGAAGCCCGCAATGATGAAGACCGGTGCGATGATGGCGAACAGCTGGGCTGTCATGAGGGGCTCCTGCAGGTGCGGGGTGCGACAATGCCCCAGTCAGGGTGACTGACGCCATCTGAATGTTGCGCGGGCGAGCCATTCATTTTCTGAATTGCTCTGCACGGCAAACGAATTGGACAATACCGCCCGGTAGGGCAATTTTACCCGCGGTTCACGCCGCGCTATCTGGGGAGGAGAGCAGCGATGGACGATACGGTTGCACGTTCCAAGGAACAGACCGTAGATACTGGTTCCCGCAGTCTCAGGGTTGCGATCATCGGTGCCGGCATGTCCGGTATCCTGGCCGCGATACGACTGCGGGAAACCGGTGTCCGTGACATCACCATTTTCGAGAAGGCGGATCGGCTGGGTGGCACCTGGCGCGACAATACCTATCCGGGTCTGACCTGTGATGTGCCGTCGCATCTCTATCGATATACCTTCGAGCCGAATGCCGACTGGAGCCGCCGGTTCTCGCCGGGGCCGGAGATTCGGCGCTATTTCGAAGGCGTGGCCGAACGGCACGGGGTCAACGAACTGATTCGAACGAATTCCGAGATCGTGCGCAGCACCTTCAGGGACAGTTGCTGGGAACTGGAGACCATCGGTGGCGACGTGGAGACCTTCGACGCCGTGATCTGTTGCACCGGGGTGCTGCATCATCCCAGCTATCCCGACATCGAGGGCCTGGACAGCTTCGCGGGTGACAGCTTCCACACCGCGCGCTGGAACCATGACGTGAGCCTGAAGGGCAAGCGTGTCGGTATCATCGGCACCGGCTCCACCGCCATGCAGGTGACCTCCGCGATCATCGGTGAGGTCGGACATCTCAGCCTGTTCCAGCGTACCGCGCAGTGGGTCGTACCGCTGCCGAACCCCGAGATTCCGGAGTCGCTGAAGCAGCGCTATCGCGAGAACCCGGAGGAGATGGACGGCCTGTACGACCATCTGTCGGAGCGGTTCGTGGACACCTTTGCCCGCGCCGTCATCGGCGACCGCGCGGAAATGGCCAAGGTGGAGGAGAACTGCGTCAACAACCTGATGGAGAACGTCAGTGATCCGGAACTGCGGGCGAAACTGACACCCGACTACAAGGTTGCCTGCAAGCGTCTGATCATGACCGACCAGTTCTATCCCGCGATCCAGCAGCCGAACGCGGAACTGGTGACCGATGGCATTGAGCGGGTGGAAGCCGGTGGCGTCCGCACCGTGGACGGCCGTCTGCATGAACTGGATGTGCTGGTGCTGGCCACCGGCTACCGCGCCCACGATTTCATGCGCCCGATGAATGTGACGGGCCGCAATGGTCTGACGATCGACGAAGCCTGGGCGGACGCGAACGAAGCCTATCGCTCCGTCGCCGTGCCGGGCTTCCCGAATTTCTTCATGGTGGCCGGCCCGAACAGCCCCATCGGCAATTTCTCCCTCATCCAGGTGGCGGAGGTGCAGCTGGACTACATCATGCAGCTGATACAACAGCTTCAGGCGCGTGAGAGGGCGGAAGTGGAGCCGAAGGCCGAAGCGACCCAGCGTTTCAATGACGAGATCAAGGCGGCCATGACAGGCACGGTCTGGGTCACGGGCTGCAGCAGCTGGTATCTGGACAAGAACGGCAATCCGGCACTCTACCCCTGGGATTTCCAGCATTTCCGCAAGGACATGGCTGCGCCCAACCTGGATGACTTCCTGATCGCCTGACCTTTCTCCTCCGGCCTGTACAGAGGGCGTGCCAACCGGCACTCTGGGGTGGGGAGGACATGATCATGACGAATACCGGAACCGTGAGTGCGGAGGACAGGCGTCTGCTGGCAGACGCCGTCGCCGTCGCCAACATTCCCACCCTGCTGATGGTGCTGGTCCAGATGACCGGCGACCTGGCGTGGCTGGAGCCCAGGTATCACCCGAGTCGTGGACAGGGGCTGGATGACAATGACAGCGGCGGCCTGCCGGAGGATGTGCAGCAGGAAATCCGTGATGCGGCCCTGACTGCCATCCTCGACTGCCGCGCCGGCAAGCCGGTGGCGATTCCCGACCCGGACCCGGATCTGCTGGTGCGGATGCTCGGCATCTCCATGGGGGAGCCGGTGCCGCAGGAATATGGCGAGATGACCAGGGCCCAGCTTGGCCAGCGCCCGGTCGAGCGCAAGCCGATGAAGGTGCCGGATGGTTTCCGTGCCATCGTCATCGGTGCCGGCGCGTCCGGCATGTGCATGGCCGTGCATCTGAAGGCTGCGGGTATTCCCTTCGAGATCCTGGAGCGCAACAGCAGCGTCGGCGGTGTCTGGCTGGAGAACCGCTACCCCGGCGCGGGCGTGGATACGCCGAACCACCTCTATTCCTTCTCCTTCGTCATGTGGGACTGGCCGATGTACTTCGCGCTGCGTGACGAACTGAAGAGCTACATGGAACATGTCGCGGAACACTTCGAACTAACCCCGCACATCCGCTTCCGGACCGAGGTCGTATCGACCGAGTGGCAGGAAGACAGCCAGCTCTGGCGCGTGACGACGCGCGATGCCGACGGGCAGGAGCATGTGGAGCATGCCAACGTCGTGATCAGTGCGTCCGGCATCTTCAACCCGGCGGTCTTTCCCGACATTCCGGGCATCGACAGCTTTGCGGGAGAGAGCTTCCACACCTCCCGCTGGCCGGAAGACCTTGATCTGACGGACAAGCGCGTGGCGATCATCGGCAATGGTGCCAGCGCCATGCAGATCTGCCCGGAGATCCAGGACAAGGTGGGTGAACTGAAGATCTATCAGCGCTCCCTGCACTGGGCCGCGCCGTTTCCGCATTTCCGCAAGCCGGTGCCGGAGCCGATGCGGTTCCTGATCCGGGAGGTTCCGCTCTACCAGGCCTGGTACCGGGTGCGGCTCGGCTGGACCTTCAACGACCGGGTTCACCCGGCCCTGCAGAAGGACCCGGACTGGCCGGATGCGGAGCGGTCACTGAACGCGATCAACGAGGGACACCGGAAGTTCTTCACCCGCCATATCCGTGAGGAACTGGGGGATCGCCAGGACCTGTTCGAGAAGGTGGTGCCGCCCTATCCGCCCTTCGGCAAGCGCATGCTGATGGACAATGGCTGGTACCGGATGCTGCGCAATCCGAAGGTCGAACTGGTGACCGACCGCATTTCCGAGATCACCCCCGATGCGCTGGTGACGGAGGATGGCGAACGCCGCGAGGCGGATGTGCTGATCATCGCCACGGGCTTCGATGTGCTGCGCTTCATCAATACCTATGAGGCGCGCGGTCGCGGCGGGCGCAGTCTGCGCGATGTCTGGGACGATGATGACGCGCGGGCCTTCCTGGGGGCGGCGGTGCCGGACTTCCCCAACTACTTCATCCTCTACGGGCCCAACACGCAGCCGGGCCACGGCGGCAGCCTGCTGTTCGTGATCGAGATGCAGATCAACTACATCATGGACCTGATGGCGAAGATGAACGATCAGGGCATCGGTGCGGTCGCCGTGCGCAAGGATGTGCATGACGCCTACAATGCGAAGGTCGAGGCCGCGCACGAGAACATGGTCTGGACCCATCCCGGCATGAAGACCTATTACCGCAACCGGCTGGGGCGGGTGACGGTCAACTTCCCGTTCCGCAATGTCGATCTGTTCGGCATGACGCGGGAGGCGGATCTGGACGCTTTCGAGACCGAGCCTCGCCGCAGCGCCACCTGATCGACCGGGCGCAGGCCGAGGGGTTCAGGCGGAAAGGGGCAGACGCCGGGAACTGCCCGCGTCCTGCTGCGGATAGCGGAGTTCCGGGCTCTCGGCCGCGATCTCGTGCGTCATCATCGTGAAGCGTGACGGATCGCTGATCACGCGCGGCACCTTGTGCTGCCCGCCGGACTTGCCCTTGCGCGCCATCCAGCGGGCAAAGGTGCCGGGATTGACGAAGCGGAGGCTCGGACCCGCCATGCCGACACCGTTGCGGCGGTGCGTGCCGTAGTCACGACTGAGCGCGTCCAGCGTCGAATCCACCGTTTCCCGGAAGGCGGCGGCGCGCTGGGCCAGGATCGGGTCCGTGACCGGTGTTCCGGTCTCCACGATGAACAGGTGATGCCCGACCGTGCCCTTCCGGCGGGAGAGGACCGGGCCGACGCAATATTCATTGACGGTCAGCCCGGTTGCGTGCGCGGCGGCATTGACCGCCTGGTCGATCTCCGTGCCGATCAGGTGTTCGCCGAACGCACTCAGCATGTAGGACGTGCGGCCCGTGATCAGCAGCCGGGGCGGCTTGCGGTCCACGAAGCGCACGGTGTCGCCGATGCGGTAGGCGAACATGCCGGAATTGGTGGTCAGGATGATGGCATAGTCCTCGCCGGTCTCCAGATTGCCGACCCAGTGGCGCACGGGCCGGTCCGCGTCCAGTTCCGACAGGGGCACGAACTCGAAGAAGATGCCGTTGTCGGCCATCAGCCGCATGCCTTCGCCACTGCCACGGTCGGCGATGGCGATGAAGCCCTCGCTCGCCGGATAGACCTCCCGGGTCGCGGCACTGGTCTGCTGCAGGAAAGGGCGGAAACGTTCCCGGTACAGGTCCCAGGCGACACCGCCATGCACCAGCAACTGCAGGTCGGGAAAGGGGGGCGCGCCGCCGGTCAGTTCGTGCAGCCGCTCGAACAGGATCAGCAGCCAGGTAGGCGTTCCGGAGATCATGCTGATCCGCTGGTGCAGCGACAGCCGCGCCAGCGTCTCCAGCTTCTCCTCCCAGTTGTCCAGCAGCGCCAGTTCCGGCGGCGGGAAGGAGAAGGCGCGCATCCAGCGTGCCTGGGTGCTGGCCGCTATGCCCGAGAGGTCGCCGCCGCGCACGCCGTGTCCCAGGTCTCGGAACGCGGTCGATCCGCCCAGCATGAAGGTGCGTCCCGCCAGCGGGCGGCTCTCGGGATGGTTGGCCAGGTGATGCACCGCAACATCGATGGCCGCGCGCCGGTTGCTGCGAATCATGGCGTCGGAGACGGGCAGGTACTTGGTGCGCCCCGTGGTCGTGCCGGAACTGGTCGCCATGAAGCGCACCCGACCGGACCAGGTCAGTCCGGCAACATCGGGAAAGCCCTCCGACCAGTAATCGTTCCAGAAATCCTCGTAACTGCGGATGGGCACCCGGTCCTGGAAGTCGTGGATCGAGCGGATTCCGGCGAAGTCGTGGTCGTGCGCGAAACGTGTCTTCCGCGCCTGGCGGAGAAGCCCGTGCAACTGGGCCTGCTGCACCCCGACCGTATCCTGCTGCCGCAGCGCGGCGGCGCGGCGACGGGCAACAAGCGACAGCAATGGCGACGGATCGAACATGCCTGATCATCGTCAGGCACCACTACAGGCATATGACCATGGTCCGGTGTCAGCCCTGGTCGGGCGCAGGCGCCGCCGCGATCTCCCCGACCATGGCCATGAACCTGCCCGCGTCGGTGACGACGCGCGGCACCTTGTGCTGGCCGCCGGACTTGCCCTTCGTCGCCATCCAGCGCTCGAACGCGCCCGGCGGCAGGAACCTTAACTCCGGCGGGTTCATGCCCGTGTCGTTGATGCGGTGCGCCAGGTAGTCCTCGTTCAGGTCCTGCAGCACCTGGTCCACCGTGGCGGCGAATCGCTCTGCCTGCGCGGCATCGGGGTCGGTCGCGGCCTCCACCAGGTAGAGATGATGGCCGACGCCGCGGCGCTGTTCGGGCAGTACGGCACCGACGCTGTACTCGTTCACCACCATGCCCGACACTTCCGCCGCGCGGTTGACGGCGCTGTCGAGTTCGCTGCCGATCAGATGCTCGCCGAAGGCGGAGAGCATGTAGGACGTGCGCCCGGTGATCAGCAGGCGCGGTGGCGTGCGGTCCACGAACCGTACCGTGTCCCCGATCAGATAGGCGAACATGCCGGAGTTGGAGGACAGCACGATGGCATAGTCCTCACCCGTCTCCAGGTTGCCCACCCAATGCCGCACGGGGTTCTCCGCCCCCAGCTCGGACAGTGGGATGAACTCGAAGAAGATTCCGTTGTCCAGGATCAGGCGCAGACCCTCGCCATCGCCCCGGTCGGCGACGCCGATGAAGCCCTCGCTGGCCGGATAGACCTCACGCGTTTCCGCCCGCGTCTGTTCCAGGAATGGCCTGAAACGGTCGCGATAGAGGTCCCAGGCGACGCCGCCATGCACCACCAGTTCCAGATCCGGGAAGGGGGCCTTGCCGCCCGTCAGTTCATGCAGCCGCTCGAACAGGATCAGCATCCAGCCCGGTGTGCCGGTCAGCATGCTGATGCGCTGGTCCAGCGACAGCCGCGCCAGACGCTCCAGCTTCTCCTCCCAGTCATCCAGCAGCGCCAGATCGGCGGGCGGGAAGGAAAGGCCGCGCATCCAGGCGGACTGGCCCTTGACGGCAATGCCCGACAGGTCGCCGCTGAGGACACCCTGCCCCTGATCGACCAGAGCCGTTGACCCGCCCAGCATGAAGGTCTTGCCGCTGAGGGGCCGACTGTCGGGACGGTTGGCCAGATGATGTACAGCCACGTCGATGGCGGCGCGCTTGTTGGCCCGCATCATCGCCGGTGTCACGGGCAGGTACTTGGTGGTGCCGGACGTGGTGCCGGAACTGACCGCCAGCCATGGCGCCCGTCCGGGCCATGTCTGGCCGGACAGATCGGGAAAGGCCCCGGACCAGTACGCCTGCCAGAAATCCTCATAGGCGCGGACGGGCACCCGGGCCTGAAAATCGGCAATGGTCCGGATGCGGTCGAAATCATGATCGCGCCCGAACCGCGTGCCCCGTGCCTTTCGCACCAGTCCCAGCAGTTGCCGGGTCTGTGTCTCCACGGGATCCTGATGTTTCAGCACGCCCAGCCGGTAGCGCGCGTACAGCTTCAGCAACGGGGTGAAGTCAGGCATCAGTCGGTTGGTTTCAGGTCAGTGGGCCGCATGTGTTTCAGCGCGCATTCAGGGCCCGCCAGACCTGCGCAGGCGTGAAGGGCGGGTCGAGGTCCATCGTGATCCCCTGACGCTGCAGCACGTCATGGACAGCGTTGGCGATCGCCGCCGGAGCACCATTCGATCCCATCTCCCCGATCCCGCGCGCGCCGAGGATGTTCGTTGACGAGGCGGTCTCGTGGAAATTCACGTCCAGCCCGGGCAGGTCGTCGGCGCGGGGCATGCAATAGTCCATCAGCGAACCGCTCAGCAGTTGCCCGCTGTCCGGGTCGTAGACGGCATGTTCCAGCAGGATTGCGCCGACACCCTGCGCCAGTGCGCCCTGCGACTGTCCGGCAAGCAGGGTCGGATTGATGATCGTGCCCGCGTCGTCGACGGCGCCCAGGCGGTCGAGGCTGACCTTGCCCGTATCGGGATCGATCTCGACCTCGGCGATGACCACGCCATGGGGGAAGGCGGCAACGGAATCGGCAAACTCCTGTGTTGCTGCCAGAGGCTCCTCTTCGGCCAGATCGAACAGGCTGACCTGCCTGTCGGTGCCGGTGATACGAAAGGTGCCCTCCAGGAACTCGATGTCCTCGACCGCAGTCTCCAGCCGGTCGGCGGCGCGCTGGCGACCGATCCGGATCACTTCATCCGCCGTTCGCGTCAGGGTCGCGCCGGAGATGATGGTGGAGGAGGAGCCACCGGTGCCGCCGCCACGCACCAGCCGCTCGGTGTCGCCCTGCCGGACATCGATCGCGGTCGCCGGAATGCCCAGCCGGTCGGCCAGGATCTGCGCGAAGATGGTCTCATGCCCCTGGCCGGTGGACTGGGTCCCGGTCCATGCCTCGATCCGTCCCGTTGCACCATTCACGGTGACGGTGCTGGTCTCGTTCGTCGCGCCGCCAACGGGATGCATGTTGCAGGCGATGCCGCGCCCGCGCAGCAGTCCCCGTTTGGCACTGTCCGCCCTCCGCCCCTCGAAGCCCTGCCAGTCGAGCCTTTCCAGCGCCGCGTCCAGGATCGCCGGATAGTCGCCGCCGTCATAGCTCATCCCCAGCGGCGTCTGCCAGGGCATTGCGTCGGGCTGCACCAGATTGCGCCGCCGGATCTCCTCCGGCGCCAGGCCAAGGGCCAGGGCTGCCTTGTCCACCAGCCGTTCCAGTGTCACCACCATCGGCGGCTTGCCGGCACCACGATAGGCGTCGATCGGAACGGTGCTGGTGTACCAGGCGCGGGACCGGATCGCGATACGCGGCAGGGCGTACATTCCGCTCGCCACCTTGGCCAGGCTGTCGGTCGGATTGCCGGGGCCGAAGGTGGACAGGAACGCCCCGAGATCGGCCAGTGCATCGACCTGCAGCGCCAGGAAACGTCCCTCGTCATCGAACCCCAGCGTGGCATTGGTCACCTGCGGGCGCGCATGGGTCTCCGACACGAAGCTCTCGGTACGGGACGAGGTCCAGCGCACGGGCCGCTGCAGCTTCTCTGCGGCCCAGACAACCGCCGCCTGTTCGGGGTAGGCGAAGAACTTCGGGCCGAAGCCGCCGCCGACGTCGTGCGCGACAACCCGCAGCTTCTCCTTCGGCCAGTGCAGCGCATTGCGGGCGATCTGATGGTGCAGCAGATGCACGCCCTGACAGGCGCTGGTCAGTTCGATGCGGTCGTTCGCCGGGTCCGGTCGTGCCACCACGGCACGCCCTTCCAGCGCCGCGCCGCAGATCCGCTGGGTCCGCAGCCGCAGCGAAACCGTATGTGGCGCGGTGGCGATGGCGTCCGCCGTGCCTTCCCAGTCACCGGTGCCCCAGTCGAAGATCATGTTGCCGGGGGCCGCGTCGTGCAGGGCAGGGGATTCGGTTCCCGCCTCCGTCACCGCGCCCAGATCCTCGATCTCGAACCAGACCAGATCGGCGGCGTCGCGGGCGGCGGCCATGCTCTCCGCCACGATCAGCGCCAGCGGCTGGCCGACGTGATGCACATGCGTCCGGGGCAGGATCGGGCGATAGGCCTCGATCATGCTTGTGCCGTCCCGGTTGGTGACCGGAGCCGTTGTCTTCAGGGTGCCGAGGCCGTCGTTCGCCGCGTCCTCTCCGGTCAGGATGGCGACAACGCCGGGCACGGCGCGCGCATCATCCAGTGTGGCGGACAGGATGCGCCCATGGGCCACTTCGGAACGGACGAACAGACCGACCAGATCGCCCTCCGCCGCCAGATCATCGGTATAGCGGCCCGCACCGCGGACAAGGCGGTTGTCTTCCCGGCGCGTGGCACTGGCGCCGATTCCGTCGAGCATCTTCGTCATTGCAGTACGCGCTCCCTGTCGGGGTCAATATCCAGCAGTGCCATCGGATTGCCGATGATCTCCCGCACCAGTTTCAGGCGGATGGCGCGGGCGAAGTCAACATAGTTGGTGGCGGTGATCAGGAACGATCCCGGCCCGACGATCAGGTCGGAGCGGTAGTAGATATCCAGCCTCGGTTCCTCGTTCAGGATGGCCACGCCATTCACCGTGACATAGGCGGCGCGCGCCATCTCGCGCGCTTCACGTGGCAGGATGCCGTCATTGCTGCCCCCGTCACCTGAAACATCGATCACCCGCCGGCGGACATCGAAATCCAGGCTGTCGAACAGTTTCAGGGACTCGGTCACGGCCTCGCCAAGCGCCGTCCGCCCGCCCCTGACCTGGCGTTCCGCATCCGCGATCCGCTGGGCAAGCTGTTCGATGTCCTCGTCCCTGCGCAGCACGGTCCATGGGATGACCTGCGCCTGCTCCCCCTTTCCGGACCATTGCATCAGTGTCACGGCCATCCCCAGCGGCGCGCCGGTGCGCACGGCCTGGCGCACGGATTCATGGCGAAACGCGTTGGCCAGCCCCAGCATCTGAAGCCGGTATTCCGCATTGTCGACACTGGTGGAGGTATCCACGGCAAGCACGAGAGCCAGATCAAGCCGCCGATCGAACTGCGCCTCGACCGGGCGCGCGAGGCAGTTGAGCGCGGCAAGGAAAATCGCCAGCGCGATCACGGGGGAGGGGGAGGTACGCATGATGCCCCGAGTGTCGCCCTGACGCACTGGCAGGGTAAAGCTGTTTCTCGGTATCAGACCGTCAGGCCGAACCGGCGCAGGAACAGCTCCAGCGTGACCAGGGTCCAGATCAGTTTCTCGTGGTTCTGGCGGCCCCGGTTATGGTCGCCCAGCGTGCGCTCCAGTTCGCCACGGTCGTAGAGATCACGGCTGAGAGAACCGGTGCCGGTCAGGTGATCGTGGACCCAGTCCCGCATGGAGGTGCGGAACCAGTCGTTCACCGGTACGCGGAATCCGACCTTCGGGCGTTCCAGGATCTCGGCGGGCAGGATGCGTTTCATGCCCTGGCGCAGCAGCCACTTGTCTTGCCCCCCGCGGATCCGGCAGTCGTCGGGCAGACGGGAGACCACCTGGGCCAGCTCGTGATCCATGAAGGGCATCCGCCCCTCGATGGAAGCGGCCATGGTCATGCGGTCGCCACGCTCCAGCAGGTTGTCGGGTAGCCATGATGTCTGGTCGAAGTACTGCAGGCGGCGCAGCGGGCTCGTGCCCGGTGCCGTCCGGAACGGAAAGCTGTCGGGGGGCGTGCGGTTCAGGTCATCATCGGCCGGCCCGGCCAGCAGGCGCGCGGTGGCGTCAGGTCCCAGCGCACCGAACCAGCGCGGGAAGCGATCCTCGACGCTTCGCTGGTCCAGGCTGTCGAACAGGGTCTTCACCCGCCGGAACGAGTAGGGCAGGGCGCTGACCAGGGGCCGCACGAGACCCCGATGCAAGGCGTTGGGCATCAGCGTGTGGTAGCGGCTGGCATGCCGCTCGAAGCGGTGTTTCGGATAGCCGGCAAGGATCTCGTCGGAACCTTCGCCGGTCAGCACCATCTTCACGGTCCGGGATGCCTCCACCGACAGCAGGTAGATCGGAATGTCCGATGGCTCCGCCACGGGCGCATCGCGGTAGCCGATCAGGTTCGGCAGGTGGTCCATCAGGGTATCGGCGGAGACCTCCAACTCGTGATGGCTGGTGGAGAACTGTTCGGCGATGTCGCGGGCGTAGCGCAGTTCGCTGTATGCGCCTTCCCTGAAGCCGACCGAGAAGGTGCGGACCGGCAGCTCACTCCGTGCCGCCATCAGCGCAACGATGGCGGATGAATCTATGCCACCCGACAGGAAGGCCCCGAAGGGCACATCCGAGGCCATGCGCAGGCTGACGGATTCCTGCAGCACATCCATGAAGGCGCTGACCGGATCATCCGTTTCAAGGGGCGACTGCGGGCTGCCGTCGGGCGGTGACCAGTAGCGACTGACCTTCAGCGATCCATCCTGCCAGACGGCCACGGAGGCGGGGGGCAGCTTTTCGATGCCTTCAAAGAAGGTATCCGGCCCCGGGACATAGCGGTAGTTCAGGTAGGACGGGATGACGCCCGTATTCAGGCGCGGGACATAGCCGGGGACCGCCAGCAGTGCCTTGATCTCGGAGGCGAAGAAGGTGCCTCCCCCCTGCCGCAGCATGAAGACCGGCTTCTTGCCGAAACGGTCGCGGGTGACGGTCAGCCGCTCGGCCTCATGTTCCCAGACCATATGGGCGAACATGCCGCGCAGGCGGCGCACCGCGTCCGGCCCCCAATGCGCGTGTGCGGCCAGCACGACCTCCGAGTCGGACGTGGTCTCGAACCGGTAGCCGGCGGCCTTCAGTTCCTCCCGCAGGGTGACGTAGTTGTAGACCTCCCCATTGAAGACCATGGAGAGGCGGCGCCCGTCCGGCGCGGTATAGTGCATCGGCTGGTCGCCGGTGGTCAGGTCGATGATCGCGAGTCGGCGATGGCCAAGTCCCGCCTGATGCCGCCCGTCGCGGGTGGCGCAGAACAGATGTCCTTCACCATCCGGGCCGCGATGGGCGATCCGGTCGGTCATGGCATGCAGCACACTTTCAGGCGGGCCGCCGTCGGTCGCAGTGATCCAGCCCGCTATGCCGCACATCAGCCAAGCGGTCCCGTTGCCGGGCCTCTACTTGTAGGGGTCAGCCGCGTCACGCAATCCATCACCCAGGAAGTTGAACGCCAGCACAACGACGATGACAGGCACCATGGGCCAGAGCAGCCAGGGGGTCAGGACGACAGCGTTCAGGTTCTGCGCCTCGTTCAGCAGGACACCCCATGACGTTATCGGTGGTCTGAGCCCGATCCCGAGGAAGGACAGTGCGGTCTCACCCAGGATCATGGCCGGGATCGAGAGGGAGGCCGAGGCGATCAGATGGCTCATGAAGCTCGGCAGCAGGTGCCGGCTGATGATGCGCGTCGGGCTGGCACCCATCAACTGCGCAGCGACCGTGAAGTCCTCTTCCCGCAACGCCAGCAGCTTGGAACGCACGGCGCGCGCCAGGGATGGCCAGTCGAACAGGGCAAGGATGACCGTGATGCCGAAGTAGATGAGCAATGGCGACCAGTTGGCGGGCAGGGCCGCGGACAGGGCCATCCAGAGCGGCAGTTCCGGGAAGCTGCGGATCATCTCGATGACGCGCATGATGATGTTGTCGACCCAGCCGCCGTAGTAACCGGCCAGGCCCCCCATCACGAGCCCCATGATGAACGACAGCGTGATGCCGATCAGACCGACGGTCAGCGAGATACGCGCGCCATAGACGATGCGGCTGAAGATGTCGCGTCCCAGTCTGTCCGTGCCGAACAGGAAGAACGTTCCCCCCTCCGCCGGACAGACGAAGTGGAAACTGCCCTCGATCAGGCCGAGATACTCGTACTCGTCGCCGAAACAGAAGAACTGCAGCGGCTGCACCTGTGTCTTGTCCTCGGTGTAGATACGCTGCCGCATGACCTGATCCTTGGTCAGCGTGTAGCCATAGACGAAGGGACCGACGAATTCGCCTTCGTGAAACAGGTTGATGGACTGCGGCGGAGCCAGGATGTGCTTGGCGTCGCGGGTATGCAGGTCGTAGGGGGCAACCATCTCGCTGATCACCACCGAGAGGTAGAAGATGGCGAGAATGATCCCGGCCACGACGGCGACCTTGTGGCGCTTGAACTTCCACCACATCAGCTGCCACTGCGACGCCAGATAGAATTTCTCCTGCTCCGGCGTCAGGGTCTCGCGCGACTGCGGATCAAAGGGCCGGTCATCGACCCAGTGGTCCAGCTGCTGCTTGTCGTCCTGATCGGTGACACTCATTTCGCGACACCTCCACCAAGCCGAATTCGGGGATCAAGCGCTGCCAGCAGCAGATCGGAAATCAGCATGCCGAGAACCGTCAGGAACGCCAGGAACATCAGGATCGATCCGGCCAGGTACTGGTCCTGGCTCTGCAGCGCCTGCAGCAGGATCGGTCCGAGGGTCGGCAACTGCATCACCACCGCGACGATGGCCGAACCGGAGACGATGGACGGCAACAGGTTGCCGATGTCGGCGATGAACGGGTTCAGCGCCATGCGCACCGGGTACTTCATGATCAGCTTGCCGCGCGGTACGCCCTTGGCGCGGGCGGTCACCACGTACTGGCGCTGCAGCTCGTCCAGCAGGTTGGCGCGCAGCCTGCGGATCATGCCTGCGGTGCCGGAGGTGCCGATGACGATGACCGGCGCCACCAGATGCGCGAAGACGGAGACGGCCTTGCCCCACGACCAGTCCTGACCGAGGTACTCGGGATCCATCAGGCCACCGATGGAGACACCGAACCACAGGTTGGCGAAATACATCATGATCAGCGCCAGCAGGAAGTTCGGGGTGGCGAGACCGAGATAGCCAAGGAACGTGAAGCCGTAGTCGCCGATGGAGTACTGCCGGGTCGCGGAATAAACGCCGATGGGAAAGGACACCAGATAGATGAAGAAGATGGTGGTGAAGTTCAGGATGCAGGACAGCAGCACCCGGTCGCCCACGACGTCGGACACGGGCATGTCCTGTTCGAACGCCCAGCCCCAGTTGCCCTGCAGCAGGCCATTGAAACCGGTCGGTCCGGGCCAGAAGCCCATCCACATGCCGTACTGGATGATCTCCGGCTGATCGAGGCCGTACTGCTTGCGCAGGAACTCGACCTTCTCCAGCGCCGCAGCCTCGCCCTGGGCCTGCAGTTCCTGAACCAGATTGGACAGATAGTCGCCTTCAGGAAGCTGAATGATCAGGAACGTGATCACGGAGATCGCGATCAGCGTCGGGATCATGATCAGCAGGCGATGAATGATGTAGGTGAACATCCGCTTTCACATCTTTCCGACGGTCAGGATCTGTTGCGCAGTTCTGGCGTGTCGTACCAGAAGCTGTCAGGGCGATAGAGTCCGAAATACGCACCGGGATCCCAGTGGTAGATACCTTCGCGCGGGACGTTGCGCAGTCCGCGCCGTACGACAATCGGCTGCGGGACGGAGGAGACGATGCCGATCGAGTAGACCTGCTCGGCATTGATCTCCAGGATCTCGTCCCAGATACGTTTCTTCTCGGCCCGCTCCGAAGCGAGGTCCCATTCCTCCACCAGCCGAACCAGCTTCGACGGAATCTCCATGTCGGGTGCCTCGCCCATGGTGCCGCCGGACTCGTGGTACAGGCCCCATTTCGGCCATTGCAGGCCAAGCTGGCTGGTGGGGGCCAGTTCCTCGGGGCTGGTATTGGGCGTTGCCAGACCGGCCTGAATGCCTGTCCAGACGGAAATCTGTGCCAGACCGGCATAGACCCGGTTGCGGAAGGTGTCGCGCTGTGACGGCTTGATGAACATCTTCACGCCGACCTCGCGCCAGGTCTCCTCGATCAGTTCCAGGATGTCCGTCTGCTGCGGGTCCTCGCCGGATGTCTCGACAATGATCTCCAGCTTGCGCCCGTCAGGCAGCAGGCGGATACCGCCCGGCCCCTTCTTCGTCAGGCCGATCTCGTCCAGCAGCCGCCGTGCCGCCTTCTTGTCATAGCGCGTCCAGTCGCCCTGATACTCGGGCTTGAAGAGCGGACTGCGTTCCAGAACCAGATTGCTGGCCGCTTCCGCATCACCGAAATAGACAACCTCGTTGATCAGTTCGCGGTCGATGGCGAGGGACAGCGCGCGCCGGAACCGTACATCACGGAACAGGTCGCGATAGACCGGATCGTCATAGTTCAGGTTGGGGTACAGGGCGACCGTCGCACCCATCGCCTGCCGCCAGGCCAGGGTATCGTAGTTGCCGCGATCCTCCGCCTGTTTCAGGAAGGTCCAGTCGGTCAGCGCCAGCCCCAGGGCCTGAAGGTCGGTCTGGCCCGAGCCGGCCTGCGCCGCGATCAGCGCGGGGGCTGCAACCGTCAGGATGAAGCGGTCGACGTAGGGGAGCTGACGACCGTTCTCGTCGATCTTGTGATAGAACGGATTGCGCAGTCCCACAAAGCGGCCCGACGACTTGTCCTTGGTCGAGTTCTTCCAGGGTTGCAGGGTCGGCTGCTTGATATTGTCGAACCGGTACATGCGGTCACGCCGGTTGTGCAGCGATGCCCAGCTTGGACGCCTGCTGTCCTCCACGGCCTTCGCAAGTTTCTCCGGGTCGGCGTACCTGACATGAAACCGGCGCAGGTAATGTGCCGGACGATAGATGAACAGCGGCGATGCACCGGCGATGCGCGGCAGGAAGTAGGGGTTCGGCTTCGGCCAAGTGTAGCGGACCGTATGCGCGTCCGGAAACTCGACGATCGGCGGGGCACCATCGACCAGCATGTAGGAGGGGATGCCGCCGGGATTGAGTTCCTCGTTCAGCACCACGTCTTCCCACCAGTAGCGGAAATCTTCGGCCGTGAAGGGGGCACCGTCCGACCACTTGTGACCGCGGCGCAGGTGGAACGTGAAACTGCGCCCCTCCACGACCTCCAGGTCGCGGACCAGATCGGGCTCCAGCTCATATTCCTGATTGTACCCCACCAGACGGGCGTAGCTGTAGACCACCATGTGGCGCAGATAGCGCTCACGCGGGATCAGCATGTTGATATCGCCGCCCTGGATGCCAGGCGCGCCATCGGTGCTCGCAAAACTCACGATGAACGGTTCGTCGGGAATGCGTTCCTGGATCCGCGGCAGTTCGCCCGCCTTCACCGCCTCTTCCAGCATGGGCGTCTCGATCAGGCCCTGCGCCGATACGCTGGCGGCAAGCCCCATGCCCAGGGTGGCCGCGATCAGGGTTGCCGGGATACGGAACCTCATGCCGCAAGCTCCTTCGCGTCGGTGGAGGCTGCCACCCGGACAAAATGCTCCGAGCCCAGGTCCAGCAGTGTCATCTCCGTATGCGCGTCAACGGTGAAGGGCGCGGGCCATTCCTCCGGGATCGACGCCTTGCCCTCCATCAGTGCCGACAGGTCCAGCCGGTCCGAAGGATCGGGCTTCGGCACCGCCTTCAGCAACGCGCGGGTATAGGGGTGCACCGGGTTGCGGAAGAGTTCCTCCCGCGGGGCCGTTTCCACCAACCGGCCACGGCACATCACGGCAATGCGGTCGGCCATGTAGTCGATGACCGCCAGGTTGTGCGAAACGAACAGATAGGTCAGGCCCATCTTCTCCTTCAGGTCCTTCAGCAGGTTCAGCACCTGCGCCTGAATGGACACGTCCAGCGCCGAGACCGGCTCGTCGCAGATCAGCAGTTCGGGTTGCAGGGCCAGGGCGCGGGCGATGCCGATACGCTGTCGCTGACCGCCGGAGAAACTGTGCGGATAGCGGCGCAGGAAACGCACATCCAGCCCGACCAGTGACATCAGTTCCTTCACCCGTTCGACGCGCTCTTCCTTGTCCGCCACCTTGTGGATCACCAGCGGCTCCGAGATGATATCGAAGACCGTCATGCGGGGATTCAGGGAACTGAAGGGGTCCTGGAACATGAACTGGACCTTGCGGCGATAATCGAACAGCTTCTTGCCGCGCAGCTTCAGCACATCGACCTGGGTGCCACTGTCGTTGAACAGCACATCGCCGCTGTCGGGACCCAGGGCGCGCATGATCACCTTCGACGTGGTGGTCTTGCCGCAGCCGGATTCGCCAACCAGTCCCAGGCATTCGCCGCGATTGATGTGGAATGACACGTCATCCACCGCCAGCACGCGACCCGCGTCCTTGCCGGACAGGATGCCGGTCTTGCGGGTGCCGTAGCTCTTGGTCAGGCCACGGATCTCCAGCAGCGGTTTCCTGGCATCCGGCGCATTCTCCGGCCAGGGCTTGCGCGGCTGCAGCAGCGCCCCGTCCAGTTCCGCCTTGATCTCCCGGATCGGGACCAGCCGCTCCCCCACGGCCATGTCGAAGCGCGGCACGGCCCGCAGCAGGGCCTGCAGGTAAGGGTGTTGCGGCGCGGCGAAGAGGTCGGTCAGCGTCCCGCGTTCCATCACACGGCCGTGGTACATGACCACGATCTCGTCAGCCATGTTGGCGACCACGCCCAGATCGTGCGTGATCATGAGGATGGCCATCCCCAGTTCCTTCTGGAGATCGTTCATCAGCTTCAGGATCTGGGCCTGGATGGTCACATCCAGCGCCGTGGTCGGTTCGTCGGCGATCAGCAGGGCAGGGCGGCAGACCAGTGCCATGGCGATGACCGCACGCTGGCGCAGGCCGCCGGAAAGCTCGAACGGATAGGTCGTCAGGGCCTTCTTCGGGTTCGGAAAGCCGACCAGCCGCAGCATCTCCTCCGAAATCTCCAGGCCCTGCTTGATGTTGGAGCGACCGTGGACACGCAGTGCCTCCGACACCTGATCGCCGATGGTGTGCAGCGGCGACAAACTGGTCATCGGCTCCTGAAAGACGATGGAAATACGGTTGCCACGGATGCCGCGCATCTCCGGCCCGTCGCGCTTCAGCTTGGTGATGTCGACGAAGCTGCCGCGCTTCTCCGTGTCGAACAGCAGGATCTCGCCCTGATTGATCTGTGCCGCCTTGGGCAGGATCCCCATGATCGCCTGCGAAATGACGGTCTTGCCCGAACCGGACTCACCGACCAGGGCGACGGTCTTGCCCTCCGGAACCCTGAATGAAACGCCATCGACGGCCTTGACCACGCCCTCGGGCACATGGAATTCGACCTTGAGATCGCGAACGCGCAATACGTTCGTGCTCATGCTTGTTCGTCTCCCGATTCGGTCGGAAGGTTCAGCCCGATTGCCCCGGCATTGTGCCGTGTAACGCCATCCAGACGCGCCCCGTTGGCCAAGGCCCCGCGGCAGACGGTATCGGCAAGTGCCTTGAAACCGTCCAGCGTCTGGTCAACGCGGATCGTCGTGCCGCCCCCCTTGATGACCAGTTGCATCCAGCCTGCCGAGCGATCCCGCCAGGTCGAATAATATCTTATCCGCACTTCCCCTAGCCCATTCCAGGTGACAGAACGATGAAGCAGACCGGTGAATCTTATGCCCACCCCGTCCGCAACGACACGACTGGAATGCCGGATCGCCGTCCTGATCCCGAAAGCCGCAAAAAGCAGTGCGAGCCCCCCAAGCAACCAGAACATGACAGAAGAAACTTCGACAAACAATGCTGGTGCGCCGAATGTTGTGAGGCCGATCACGGCTCTCAGATAGTCCCTCCAGATCGCCCGCAGAGGGTAGCGGCAGGACAGCGGTGTCATGGTGCCACCCCATGCATCAGGGCCGCGGCAGCCTTGTCACCCATGTCCAGTTGAATGTGATTTGCAGCCATTCGCCGAAGCCTTGCGGCGGTGTCGATCGCGGCGATCAGACTGTCCGTGGTCAGCCGGGATTCCGCCACGACCGGGTAGCCCATGGCGGCAAAGCGCTCCGCCCGTCGCGTCTGCTCGGTCTCTGCCCCGCCCGCGAAGGGGACCATGACCGCAGGCGTGCCGGTCGCCAGCAGTTCCGCTGCAGTGTTGTAGCCGATCTGCCCGATGGCCAGCCTTGCCACCGCCAGGCGATCCGTGAAGTCGGGGGCGACGGGTTCGAAGATGGCTCCCGGACCGGCCAGATCGCGCCAGTGAGCTAGCTTGTCGGCGGACACGTTCGGGCCATGTCTGAAGCGCCAGACGAGATGGCCGAGAGCCGACGACCTGCGCGCTGATGCAGCGGCTGTGAACAGGGCATCGCCCACTGCGCCGCCACCGGCGCTGACCAGCACTTCACCCTCTTCGGCAGGAGACGCGACGGGCTGTGCGTCGGTCAGATAGCCCGTATGCAGGACAGTGCCCCGATAGCGGTCCAGGAACGGCGCACTGTCCTGCAGGGGCAGGAAGTCCGCATCCCCGTGCGCGACAACCAGTCTGTAGTAGCGGTTGAGCCATTCCAGCATTTCGGTCTGCCGCCTGGGGCGATGGTTCACGATATCGCGGACGGAACAGGCGATAGTCCGGCAATGCCGGTCGCGATACGCCATCTCCAGCAAGGGCAGCATCTCGAATCGCAATTGACGACGACCAAAGGGAAACAGTTCAGTGACAAGGAGTTCCGGGCGAAAATCCTCATATTGGTTGAGCAGCCGATGGCATCGGTCGCGGCGGAAATCGTCGTCGATCGGCTGATCATTTCCGTCGACCAGCGTGGCGAAGCTCGCATCCGACGCCTGTATCGACGGCAGTTGGATGTGTCGCACTCCGGGGCGGGTCACGATCTGCGGTGCCTCCCGCCCGCCGGAGAGCAGCGCCACATCCATGCCAGCCCGGTCGAGGGCGTTGGCAAGACGCGCCGCCCGGCTCAGGTGGCCGACACCGAGCAGATGCTGGACATGGATCATCGCGCGACTGGTCATGCAGCGACCAGCGGGATGTTCAGCCGGTCGATGCGGAGCCTGCCGTCATCGAAAAGGAATGTCTGCGCCATGTGCCACTTGATAGCGAACGGTGGATCAGAGGTCATGTCCCAACCGCTCGCCCGGGCCAGCGCGGCGCGGATGACACCCTTGTGGCTGACCAGGACCAGTGCGGACTCCTCACGGCTGCTCAGGAAGTCGAGCAGGCGGGTGGCGACCTCCGCAGGTGTTTCGCCACCGGGCGGACGCATGTGAATGCCGCGCGCTTCACTGCGGCGCATGCCCGCCGGATCGGCGGCTATCAGATCCGCGTGGGTATGGCCCTCCCAATCGCCGAAGTTCATCTCCATCAGCCGCGCGTCCGTTGTATGGGGGCGACTGCCGGACAGGATCCGCGCCGTCTCCGTCGCACGCGTCAGCGGGCTGCTGATCCAGACCTCCGCATCCTGTGCCGGTGCCAGCCTCAGACCTTCCAGCGCCTGCCGCCCCGTGTCCGACAGGGGAATATCGGTGCGGCCCTGTATGCGCCTTTCGGCATTCCATGCCGTCCGGCCATGGCGGAGCATGGTTATGCGCATCGGTTTCGGCGTCCCTATCTGACCAGTTCTCTGAGGATCATATCCAGATTCCGTGACGCCGCCGCGAAACCGTGCTGAACCGTTGCCCGGCGCCAGGCTTCACCCCCCATGCGCCTGCGAACCGCTGGTTGCCGCAACAGGGCACGGATGGCAAGCGTCAGGGCGTGGCGGTCGTGCGGTTCCACCAGCAATCCGGTCCGCCCGTGCACGACCACGTCCGGCACGCCGCCGGTGCGACCGGCCACGGTGGGAAGTCCCATGCAGGCGCCTTCCACCAGCGCCATCCCGAATGCCTCGTTGACCGCAGGCCAGACCATCAGGTCGTGGTCGCGCATGATCCCGGCCAGACGGGAAGGGGCAACCCGACCGTGCCAGGTGACCCGGTTCCGAACGGGCGCAAAGGCGTTGCGTACCTGCCGCGCGACTGGGCCGTCGCCGACAATGGCAAGCCGCCAGTCTGCCGACGCGAGGCCGCGCAATGCGGCCGCCAGTTCCCTGTACGACGCAAGCTTGTCGCCGGGGCGCATCATGCCGATGGCAAGCAGCCGCACGGTCCGGCACACCGGCCGCTGTTTGCCCGGACGCGGCCGGGTCCGGATGAACGGCGGAATGGCGTGGAGCCGCCCGGGGGCGACAAGGTCGAAGAGGCCCGCCTCGTCCGACCGGTTGAGGGGCAGGACGGCATCCGCATCCTGTATGGCCTGACGGGCGCGGCGGGCGAAGTCCGCCCAGGGGCCTTCCAGCCGCTTCGGCGCATCGCTCGCTTCCGCGATAACGTAGGGAATGCCCAGCCGCTTGCAGATCTCCGGCCCGATCAGGTCAGGTGCCTTGTAGTAGACGTGATAGGTGAACCAGAGATCTGGCGGTCGTGCGGCGAGTTCCCCGGTCAGCCGCACGATCTCCGTCGCGGCCTCGTCCAGCAGTTGCTGCTGCCGTTCGGGATTTCCTTGCGGCTCCCGCGTTCGCAGGTGCGTGACCAGTTCGACCTCATGCCCGGCCTGGCGCAGGGCAGCCATCAGCAGGCGGGCAATCTGTCTGTCACCGGACGGTACCGGATGGTCCGGTGGTTTCAGCGGCGCGTGGAAGGCGATGCGCACGCGGGGGCGATCTCAGATCCGGGTCGAGAGCCAGATCGCCAGACGTGATCCGGCTTTCACGCCTGCCGTCAGCAACCCGTACCCCGGTGCATCCGCCGCGTCATGTTCGCGCGCGATGTCGCGATGCTCGATCTCCTCGGCCCGGAAGGTCTCGATGGTTTCCTGGAGTTCAGGCTCGGCACCCTCTGCGGCAAGTGCCTCGGTCTGCTGCGCGTAATGCGCGTCGATCACCTCTTCCACCGCCTCCGTGCAGGCCATCGCCG
Organism: Minwuia sp. IMCC3009; assembly: GCF_029909415.1. Taxonomy (GTDB): domain Bacteria; phylum Pseudomonadota; class Alphaproteobacteria; order Minwuiales; family Minwuiaceae; genus Minwuia. Next base: position 2,208,649 of record NZ_CP123781.1, on the reverse strand, counting down.
CCTTCTCGCCCATCAGCGCCGTGCCGGCCCCCAGGGCAAAGCCCGCCACGTGCCAGATGGGGGAGAGCAGCGTCGGTCTCACATGGCGTTCGTTGAGCAGGTCGTCGAAGGTCTTCAGATGTTTCTCTTCCTGTTCGGCCATGTGCCGGATGGTGTCTCCGGACGGCGCATTGCCCAGCACGGCAAGCTGCCCCTGATATATCCGCTTCGCCCCATATTCGCCTGCCTGATCGACCCGCAGGATACGCTCCAGCCGGGTGCGCTGGTCCAAATCGCCAGGCAGCGTGGGCCTGATCGTGCGTTCCATCAGCGGCTCCTGATCCGTTTGTCGATGAGCAGCAGCATCAGCACGGCCGACAGTGCCCCGAAGACAGCGTTCCAGCCCGCAATGGAGAGGCCGAGAAAGGCAAAGGGGATCTGGTCACAGCGCGCAGGCTGTGCCCCCATGACCTGCGCCTTGAGCGCCTCCAGCGAATCCGGGGTCGAAATGGCGCTGCAGGACTCCAGTCCGCGCCAGAGGCCCTGCTCGACACCGGCGTGAAACACGCCGAACCCGGCAGACAGGGCGAATGCAACCGCCGCCAGCAGCAACCAGTAGGCGGCTGCGCGCGGCAACAGCAAGGCCGGCACGGCAAGTGCCGCCGCGGCGACATAGGGCCAGCGCTGCCAGACACACAGCTCGCAAGGCGCCAGTCCGAAGCCATGCTGTGCCACCATGGCCGCTCCCAGGGCGATGACGGGTGGCACGATGATGGCCAGGGCCGGACGCCGGGCCAGATATGAAAGGCGACTGCTCATCGGCGAAACATGGCCGCTGGTTCCGATCCGGGCAACCGCGCAAACGTCGCGGTGTGCCTGCGTGTCTCTGACGCCGGAGGCTGGAAACCGGTCAGCGGTTCAGCACGGCGTCCTTCAGGCCCGCTGCGGCGCCCATGATCTGGCCGACCAGTTCGTCCGGCACGCCAAGTTCGACCAGCGTATCGTTCAGGTGTCCCGCCACGGCGTCGAAATGCGGATCACTCATCCCCTTCTCGGCGACCAGGTGCGCATGGGCGCGGCGCATGTAGGCGTCCACGCCAGCGGCCTCGTTCTTGAACAGGGCCGTGAAGAACGCCCGCTGCTTGCCGTTCTGGGCGCTCATGTCCACACCCTCGAACATCGGCACAAGCAGCGGATCAGCCAGGACCTTGGCATAGAAAAGGTTCACGGCCGCGTTCACGGCGGCATCGCCGCCAATCTGCTGGTGAATGGTCATTCTGGTTCCCCCGAACTCGTGACGCTGTTTGCCAACCCGACTGCCATGCGCGTTCGCGCGGGCTGGTTGTCCCCGACGCGTCAATTCTGCGGTGTCCGCCGTGGCAAGACAACAAGCTTCACGTACCCGCGCCGGGCGTTCTGGTTGCCATGGCGTGCCATTCGTCACGAATGACGGCGGAAGTCCGGCCATTGCCGTCCGGGCGCCAGCCCGGGGCGTGCCAGAGGTACCCCAGTGCATCGCGCCAGTTGCCCGCGGCCCGGGCATCGCGAAACATGTCCACCCATTCGTGAAAGGCGATGCGGATCGGATTGAAGGTCGCGATCTGGCGCACGATGCCGTAACGGCACGGCTCCTTATCGTCCTCGGGCACGAAAGTGCCGAACATCCGGTCCCAGATGATCAGGATTCCGGCGTAGTTCCGGTCGAGATAGCGCGGGTTCGTGGCGTGATGCACCCGATGGTGTGACGGCGTGTTGAAGATCCATTCGATGGGCGCGGGCAGGCGTCCGATGGCTTCCGTATGGATCCAGAACTGGTAGACGAGGCTGATGCCCATCGAGAAGGCGATCAGTGCCGGCGGAAAGCCGAGCAGGGGCAGCGGCGCATAGACGATGAAGGTCCCGGCGATATTGCCTGTCCAGGTCTGCCGCAGTGCTGTCGAGAGATTGTAGTGCTGCGACGAGTGGTGGTTGATGTGCGCCGCCCACCAGAAGCGATGCTCATGGCTCAGGCGATGGAACCAGTAGTAGCAGAAGTCCTGCGCGAACAGGATCGCGACGAAGGCCCACCACTGGAAACCGATGTCGAACAGGCGGATCTCGTAGAGCGCGCGGATCATCCCGTAGATCAGCACCACGAAAGGGATGCCGGTCGCCAGGTTGCCCACCCCCATGATCAGGCTGGCCGCAGTGTCCTTCAATTCGTAGCGCACGGAACGCAGCCTGAAATAGCCAAGCGCCAGTTCGGCAATCATCAGGACAATGAAGGCGGGAATCGCCAGCGCGACCGGATCGGGCAGTTTCATGACGTGGATTCCTTCCGTGCGGCCATCTCGCCATAGAGCATCAGCACCTTGCGCCAGCGATCCAGCGTCTCCGGGTCGGTCAGCGTGATGGCGAAGGGCGGCTGGCCATAGGACCTGAAGCGCACCTGCAGGCGTGGCGGGTCCCCGTCGATGGCGATGCCACGGATGTCGTCCGGCCCCGGCACGGTGATCGCCGCGTGATCGCCCATCGCACGCACGACCGCCAGGGCACTGCGGTCCTCCAGCCATGCCATGGCGGCCCGGCCGTCGTCGGCAACGGTGATCGTCACCGGTGCGTAGCCTTCGGCGCGCAACGCCTGGTCAACCGTCGTGCGGTCGAGGCGGATATTGCGTCGCCCCCCGGCCAGCCAGACCAGCGTCACCACGAGAATGATGCCCGCCAGCGGCAGGATGAAGTCAGTCGGTTTCACGCCGGAAAGGCTCCCCCGATCGTTCCTCCCCGGGCCATGCCGGCAGATCGGGCAGCAGGCCGGGCCACGCCGCGGCGGACGTCGCCCAGATCTGTTCCTTCGGGCGCAGCCGGGCCGGATCATCAAGGGTCAGGAGCCCGATGTCATAGGTCTCCGGTTCCCTGTCACCCTTCCAGTAGAGCGGCGTGCCGCAACTGCCGCAGTGGGCCCGTACCGCGATGTCGGATGATCGCCATTCGACGGGTTTCCCCTGCCAGGTCACCTGCGCAGCCGGAACGGAGAAATTGGCGAAATAGGGCGCACCAATCCACTGCTGGCAGATGCGGCAATGACAGACGCTGGCATAGGGTTCCGGCGTGCTGACCGAATAGCGCACGGCACCGCAGAGACAACCGCCCGTCAGTGGAGTGTCCACCATCAGATTTCCTCCAGCTCCACCCAGGCCGGCGTGTGATCGGACGGGCGTTCCCCGCCGCGTGGTGCCTTGTCCACACCGCTGGCGAGCAACCGGTCCGCGGCTGTCGGCGACAGCAGCAGGTGATCGATCCTGAGACCATTGTCCTTCTGCCATGCGCCGCCGGTATAGTCCCAGTAGGTGTAGAAGTGCGGCTGCGGGTGAAAGGCGCGTATCCCGTCCGTCAGGCCGAGGTTGAGCAACTGCCTGTAGCGGTTGCGCGATTCCGGCCGGCACAGCGCATCGTCCTGCCACCCTTGTGGATTGTAGACGTCGTCGTCGGTCGGGCAGACGTTGTAGTCACCGGCGAGAACGAAGGTCTCGTCGTCGGCCAGCATCTGCTTCGCACGGTCGATCAGGCGATCCATCCAGCCGAGCTTGTAGTCGAATTTCGGGCCGGGTGCGGGGTTGCCGTTGGGCAGGTACAGGCCGCCGACGCGCACGCCGTCGATCGTGGCCTCCAGATAGCGTGCCTGCTCGTCCTCGTCATCGCCCGGCAGGCCGACCATCACGTCCTCGATCGGGCGCTTCGACAGGATCGCGACGCCATTGTAGGTCTTCTGACCGTGGACGGCGATGTTGTAGCCCAGATCCTCGATAGGCTCCGCGGGGAACTTCTCGTCAACGCACTTCAGTTCCTGCAGGCAGACAATGTCGGGCTGCGCCGAGGCCAGCCATTCTGTCACGCGCGGCAGCCGCGCGTTGATGGAATTGACGTTGAAGGTGGCAATGCGCATGACGGTTACTCCGGCTCGGTCGGAATTCCGTCTAGCACGCTGCGGGCACGGTTACATCACCGAGAAGGATGTGCCGCAGCCACAGGAGGCCGTCGCGTTCGGGTTCCGGACCTGAAAGGACGCGCCAATCAGTTCCTCGACATAGTCGAACTCCGACCCCTTCAGATATTCCAGGCTGACCGGATCGACCAGCACCGTGACGCCATCCTTCTCGATCCTGAGGTCTTCCTCACCGACCTCCGGGTCGAAGCCGAAGTCATACTGGAAGCCGGAGCAGCCGCCGCCGAGCACCTGGACACGCAGCTTCAGCCCGTCGCGCCCGTCATCGGCAATCAGTTCGGCGACGCGCTGGAAAGCGGCATCGGTGACGCGGAATTCGGTTGTTTCAGTTGCACTTGCTTCGGTCATGATCAGTCAATCATACAGATGTTTGCGGTCGCACGCACTTGCGTCGCTCAATCCGGGGATTTAGACCGCGCAGGACATTTGTCAATCGGTCCGGCACATCAAGGGGCGGTCGATTGGAAGGCAATGCGAAGTCCGATACGATCTGGTCTCCTCAATTCAAGCGAATCACAATGAACCTGTTCCGTCATTTCAATGATCTGGTCCGGGAGGCTGCGGCCTCCCTCGACGGTGCGCCGTCCGACATCAATGTCGGGCCGATCACCGTGGAGCCGCCCCGCGACCCGTCACATGGTGACCTGGCCACCAATGCCGCCATGGTGCTGGCCAAGCCGTTGCGCCGGAAACCGCGTGACATCGCGGAAATGCTGGTGCCGGCCATCCAGCAGATGGACGGCGTCGCGTCGGTGGAGGTTGCGGGTCCGGGCTTCATCAACATCCGGCTGGGCGATGCATTCTGGCAGGCACGGCTGACGGAGATCCTGCGGCGCGGCCCGGCCTACGGTGACTCCGACATGGGCAGGGGCGACCGGGTCAACGTTGAATATGTCAGCGCCAATCCGACCGGCCCGATGCATGTCGGGCACGCCCGGGGGGCGGTGTTCGGTGATGCGCTGGCCAGCCTGCTGGAAAAGGCGGGCTGGGACGTGACGCGGGAATATTACATCAACGATGCCGGGGCGCAGGTCGATGTGCTCGCCCGGTCGCTGCACTATCGCTACCGGGTGGCGCTGGGGCAGGACCCTGGCCCGATGGCGGAAGGCCTCTATCCGGGCGAGTACCTGATCGAACCGGCCCGGGCACTGGCGGAGCGGGATCAGGATCGCTGGCTGGATGCGGAGGAACAGGAGTGGCTGCTGCCGTTCCGCGAGTTCGCGACCGAACAGATGATGGCGCTGATCCGTGCCGACCTGCATGCGCTGGGGGTGGATCACGAGGTCTTCACGTCGGAACGGAAGCTGCACGCCGACGGCCGGGTCGAGGAGGCGGTGAGCGATCTGGAGGCACGCGGCATGGTCTATACCGGCGTGCTGGAACCGCCGAAGGGCAAGCTGCCGGAAGATTGGGAACCCCGCCCGCAACTGCTGTTCCGGGCCACCGAATGGGGCGACGATGTGGACCGGCCGCTGAAGAAGTCGGATGGGTCCTGGACCTATTTCGCCGCCGACATCGCCTATCATTTCGACAAGTTCAAGCGCGGCTTCCCGCAGATGATCGATGTGCTGGGGGCCGATCACGGTGGCTATGTGAAACGCATGGTTTCCGCGACCCGGGCCATCACCGGCGCAGAGACCGGCGGGTTGACCATCAAGCTCTGCCAGATGGTGCAGCTGCTGGACGACGGACAGCCGGTGAAGATGTCGAAACGCGCCGGCACCTTCGTCACCCTGCGGGACGTGGTGGACCGTGTCGGGCGGGATGTCGTGCGTTTCATGCTGCTGACCCGCAAGAACGAGGCACCGATCGACTTCGATTTCGCCAAGGTCACCGAGCAGTCGCGCGACAATCCCGTTTTCTACGTCCAGTACGCCCACGCCCGTTGCTGTTCCATCTTCCGCAATGCGGAGAAGGATGTGCCGGGCCTGGACACCTCGTCGGAGGCGGTGCGGGCGGCAGATCTCAGCCTGCTGAAGCATCCGGAGGAAATCGCGCTGATCCGGCTGATGACCGCCTGGCCGCGCCTGATCGAACAGGCGGCGGAGGCGTCGGAACCGCATCGGCTTGCCTTCTACCTCTACGACATGGCTTCCGCCTTCCACGGTTTCTGGACCCGGGGACGGGATGCGGAGGACCTGCGTTTCATCCATCCCGAGAACCCGGAACTCACCATGGCGCGGCTGGCGCTGGTTGACGGTGTGCGCACGATCATCCGCTCCGGCCTGCAGGTGCTCGGCGTGACACCGGTCGAGGAAATGCGCTGATGGCGGGCGGTGGCCAGACACTTGAAACACCAAATCCGGGGCGCTGGCGCCTGATCGCGGGGTTCGTGGTTCTGATGGCGCTGGCTGCCTTTGTCGTCGTCATGTGGTTCGTGTTTCAGGAAGACCAGACCGACGGTCGTGTCAGCACCGGCTCCGGCATTCCCGTGGTGCGTGCGCCTGATGGACCGGACAGGGAGCGGCCTGCCGATCCGGGCGGGGTGGAGGTGCCGGACCGCGACAAGTCGGTCTTCGAGACCTTCAACACGGGCGAACAGGACCGCACGCAGATGGTGGAGCGGCTGCTGCCGCCACCGGAGATACCGCTGCCTGAGACGGTTCCCCCCGCGCGGCCGGAGGCTGAGGGCCAGCAGGTAATCGATGTGGCGGAGCGTCCCGAACCCGTGTCACCGCCAGCGGAGACGGAATCCGCTGCCCCCGCAGCGGTTCCCGTCGCGCGCCCGGAACAGGAACCGGCGAAGACCATCGCTGATCTGGTGGCCAGGACAGAGCCGAAGCCCGCTGCGCAACCGGCGCCGAAGGCCGAGGCGGCTGCGCCCGCCGGGGAATGGCAGGTCCAGCTTGCCGCCTTCCGCGACGAGGCCTCCGCCAACGAGGCCTGGAAGGGCCTGCAGAAGAAGTTCCCGGATGCGCTCTCGGGCCTGAAACCGACGGTCATCCGGGCGGACCTGGGGGATCGCGGCATCTATTTCCGTCTGCGGACCGGCGACTTCGCCAGCAAGCAGAAGGCTGACGCATTCTGCCAGACGCTGGCGGCGAAGGGGCAGGGGTGCATTTCCGCCCGGCGCTGAAACCCGCTGCGGTTCGGGCGCATTGATCTTCAATGAGGGAGAGGTGACATGCTGCCGGTGATATTCGGACTGGCCGGGCCAGAGATCACGGATGCGGAGCGGCAGTTGTTCCGGGACGCTGATCCCGTGGGCTTCATCCTGTTCCGGCGCAGTATCTCCGACCCCGGACAGGTGCGCGCCCTGACCGACAGCCTGCGGAGCCTCACAGGCCGTGATGACACGCCCATCCTGGTGGATCAGGAGGGCGGGCGTGTGCAGCGCCTGCAGCCACCGCACTGGATGGCGCTTCCCGCCCAGGCGCGGATCGGTGCACTGGCCGATGCACCTGCCCGGCGCGCGGCCTGGCTGCTGGGCCGCCTGATTGCCCATGATGTGACCGGTGCCGGTTTCAATGTCGCCTGTGCGCCATGCCTCGACCTGCTGTGGCCCGAGACACATCAGGCCATTGGCGACAGGGCATTCGCCGCAGACGCCGAACGTGTTGCAGGGCTGGGCGGGCAGGTCATTGCAGGTCTGAAGGCCGGTGGCGCCCTGCCGGTGATCAAGCACATGCCCGGACACGGGCGTGCCACCAGTGACAGCCATTTCGACCTGCCGGTGATCGACTGCGACGTGGACACCCTGAAACATACCGATTTCCGGCCGTTCCGCCGTCTTGCCAGACAGTCACCGTTCGGGATGACAGGTCACCTGATGTATCCGGCCATCGACCCGGACCGGCCATCGACCCTGTCCCCGACCGTGATCGGGGAGGTCATGCGCATGTACTGCAACTTCGACGGCTTCCTGATGTCGGACGACATCGACATGAAGGCGCTGGACGGCACCCCGGTGGCGCGGGCGCTGGGAGCGCTGGAGGCCGGGTGTGATGCGGTGCTGCAATGCTCCGGCGACTTCGGGACCATGCAGGCGGTCGCCGATGCCCTGCCGCCGATCGGCAATCAGGCACGTGCACGCCTGTCGCTGGCAATGGCGGAGTTGCGGCGGCCGGAGGACTTCGACCCTGTCGCCGGTCTGGCCGAGTTGCAGGACCTGGTGGGCTGAGGCGCAGATAGGGAATCGGACTGGCTGGCTTCGTCTGCTAGGATTTGGCCATGAACGACACCCCGGTCCCCAGCAAGGAATTCGAGGAAGACCAGCCTGACGCGGAACAGGGCGCGCGGCTGGTTGTCGATCTTGGCGCCTACGAGGGGCCGCTGGACCTGCTGCTGGACCTGGCGCGGGACCAGAAGGTCGATCTGGCGCAGATCTCGATCCTGCGGCTGGCGGATCAGTTCGTCGCCTTCATCGAGTCGGCCCATCGTTTGCGGATCGAGATCGCGGCGGACTATCTGGTGATGGCGGCCTGGCTGGCCTATCTGAAATCCCGTCTGCTGCTGCCCGATCCCGAACCGGACGAGGAACTCAGCGGCGCGGAGATGGCGGCGCGTCTCGGCTGGCAGTTGCGGCGGTTGCAGGCGATGCGCAAGGCGGGGGAGCAGCTTTTCGGCCGGGCGCGGGAGGGGCAGGAGTTCTTCCGCCGTGGCGCGCCGGAGGGGGTGCGTATCCTGCGCCGCTCCGCCTGGGACTGTGATCTCTACGACCTGCTGCGGGCCTATGCGGCGCATCGGGAGTCCCAGGGCGACAGCGAGCCGCTGAAGGTCCGGCGCACGAATGTCTATTCGGTGGAACAGGCGCTGGAGCGGCTGCGGAGGCTGCTGGGGGCGATGCCGGAGTGGTCCAGCCTGCAGGCCTATCTGCCGAACAATGTCACCGACCCGTTCACCCGACGCTCCGCCACCGCCTCGACCCTGCTCGCGGCGCTGGAAATGGCGAAGCAGGGGGAGGTGGAGATCCGGCAGGGGCGCACCTTCGGCCCGATCTATGTCCGCAACCGTCGCGATGAGACCGACTGATGAGTGTTGACCGTAACCACGTCCGCATTGCCGAGGCGCTGCTGTTCGCCGCCAGTGAACCGCTGTCGCTGGAGCGTCTGAAACAGCGTCTGCCCGATGATGTCGACCCGGCGGATGTCATGGCGCAACTGGTCGCCGACTATCAGGGACGAGGGGTGGCGCCGGTTCAGGTGGCGGGGCGCTGGATGTTCCGCACGGCCCCCGATCTCGCCGACGCGCTGGAGGAGGAGCGGGTGTCGGAGCGCAGGCTGTCCCGCGCCGCCGTCGAGACCCTGGCCATCATCGCCTATCACCAGCCCACGACCCGGGCGGAGGTGGAGGAACTGCGCGGCGTCGCGGTCTCCAAGGGGACGATGGACGTGCTGATGGAAACCGGCTGGATCCGCCCGCGCGGCCGCCGCCAGACGCCGGGCCGCCCGGTAACCTGGGGCACCACGGACGAGTTCCTGATCCACTTCGGGCTGGAGAGCCTTGGTGACCTGCCAGGCATCGACGAACTGAAGGCCACCGGCCTGCTCAGCGCCGAACCCCGCGAACCCGGCCTGTTCGACGCCCAGGCACGGGAACAGATCGCCGCCGCGCGGGGGGAGGAGGGTGAAGGGACAGACACCGACACACCGTGATCCGATTTCGTCGGTGCGGCAGAGAGTTCCGAAATTGCTGCTGAACATGGCCATGTTCGCCCCTTCCCCCTCGACGGGGGAAGGTCGGGATGGGGGTGGATCGGCGAAGCCGATGCGGCGTCTGCTGCCTTTGCGGCAGCCTGTGGCTCCCCCCATCGACCGCTACGCGGCCACTTCCCCCGCAAGGGGGGAAGGGAAAGATCGCCCGACACGGGAATGGCCCGACATGAAGGGAGGACTCAAAGGCTCCAGTAGGCGATGTCGGGGCGCAGTTCGGTGGGATCGAGCACGGACTTGATGTCGACAACGATTGCGGAGGGACCGGCGAAGTCGTTGATCCACTTGGCGCCGCGCTCCAGATACTGCTTGTGCGCGACGGCCAGGATGATGGCGTCGGCACCTTCCATCTCCGCCTCGTCAACCAGCCTGTAGCCATATTCGGTGAAGGTTTCCTGCGGGTCGGCGATGGGATCGTGCAGCTTCACGGAGACGCCGAATTCCAGCAGTTCGTGCACGATGTCCGGCACCCGGCTGTTGCGCAGGTCGGTGACGTCTTCCTTGAAGGTCACGCCCAGCACCGCGAAGCTGGCGGAGACATCCAGCCTGCGCCGCCGTGCCATCATCTTCATGGCGCGCTGGGCGATGTAGGTGCCCATCTGGTCGTTGATGCGGCGACCGGAGAGAATGACCTCCGGATGGTAGCCCACGTCATCGGCCCGCGCCGTCAGGTAGTAGGGATCGACACCGATGCAGTGGCCGCCCACCAGACCGGGCTTGAAGGGCAGGAAGTTCCACTTGGTGCCCGCCGCGGCCAGCACGTCGGAGGTACGCAGGTTCAGCCGTTCGAAGATGATCGCCAGTTCGTTCATCAGGGCGATGTTCAGGTCGCGCTGCGTGTTCTCGATGACCTTCGCCGCCTCCGCCACCTGGATCGAGGGCGCGCGATGGATACCGGCCTGCACCACCGCACCGTAGATGCCCGCGATGCGCTCGGTGGTTTCGGCGTCCTGCCCGGCAACGACCTTGATGATGCGCTCTATCGTGTGCTCGCGGTCGCCGGGATTGATCCGTTCCGGGGAGTAGGCGAGCTTGATCTGGTCGTACTGGCGCAGGCCCGAGACGCGCTGCAGGATCGGGCCGCAGAATTCGTCCGTGACGCCGGGATAGACGGTGGATTCGATGGTCACCAGATCGCCGTCCACCAGATGCGGACCGATCAGTTCACAGGCCTTCTGCAGCAGGCTCAGGTCCGGCTGGCGGTTGGCGTTGATCGGGGTCGGCACGGTCAGGAAATAGACCGACGGCTCCGCCAGCATCGCCGGGTCGGAGGTGAAGGTGACGTCGCAGGCATCCAGCGTGACCTTGTCGACCTCGCCGGTGCGGTCGATGCCGCCCGCCAGCTCCGCGACACGATCCGCCTTGATGTCGTAGCCGACAACCCGGAACTTCTTCGCCAGGGCGACAGCCAGCGGCAGCCCCACATATCCAAGGCCGATCACGGCCAGCACTTCAGTCATGACTGCACGTCCAGACGGTCCCTGTGCGATTCGTCGTCTCAGCCTATGATGGCCCGGAAACCGTGGCTAGCTACCACGCCGATTGCGGAAGAGCCAGAGCATGATCGACAGTGATTTGGAGGCGGAGCGGCCCATGGACCGGCTGCTGCGCATCATGGCCGCTCTCAGGACGCCGGAGACGGGCTGTCCGTGGGATCTGGAGCAGGATTTCGAGACCATTGCCCCCTACACGATCGAGGAAGCCTACGAGGTCGCAGACGCCATTGCGCGCGGTGACATGGAGGATCTGAAGGGGGAACTTGGCGACCTGCTGTTCCAGACCGTGTTTCATGCCCGCATGGCGGAGGAAGCGGGTGACTTCGCCTTCGAGGACGTGGCAACGGCCATCGCCGACAAGATGGAGGTTCGCCATCCGCATGTCTTCGGCGCGCAGACGGGCATCGAGACGGCGGACGCACAGACGCTGAACTGGGAAAGCCAGAAGGCGCGGGAGCGGGCGGAACGGGCGGCACGGCAGGGCAGGGCAGCGTCCGCCCTGGACGGCGTGGCACTTGGCCTGCCGGCTCTGCTGCGGGCGGAGAAGATCCAGAAACGCGCCGCGCGGGTTGGCTTTGACTGGGCAGAGACCGCGCCGGTCATTGCCAAGGTGCGGGAAGAACTGTCGGAACTTGAGGCCGAGGTGAGCAGCGGTTCGGCGGCGCGGCAGGAGGAGGAGCTTGGTGATCTGCTGTTCGCGGTCGCCAATCTGGCCCGGCATCTGGGCCACGACTCGGAGGCTGCGCTGCGCAAGGCGACCGCGAAGTTCGAGAAGCGGTTTCATGCGGTCGAGGCTGCGATCACGGCGGAGGGGCGGTCGATGGACGATGCCACGCTGGCGGAGATGGACCGGCACTGGAACGCAGCCAAGCGTCAGGAATGACGGTCGGCCAAGCGGTTACTCCGGCGGTGTCGCCAGTTCCACCGGCACGCCGGGTTCATGCTTGCTCTCCCGGATCGCCAGTGATGTCTTCACGTGGGCCACATTGTCGGCGGCGGTGAGCTGCTCGGTCAGGAAGTGCTGGTAGGCGTCCCAGTCCTTCGCCACCACCTTCAGCAGGAAGTCGATCTCTCCCGCCAGCATGTGGCAGGCCCGCACCTGCGGCCAGCTTCGCACCATCTCCTCGAACGCCTTCAGGTCTGTCTCGGCCTGGCTCTCCAGCCCGACCATGGCAAAGACGGTCACGCCAAATCCCAGGTGTTCCGGCGTCAGGTCAGCATGGTAGCCTCGGATGTATCCCGCATCCTCCAGCGCCCGGACGCGACGCAGGCAGGGCGGTGCCGAAATGCCGACACGACGGGCCAGTTCAACGTTTGTCATCCGGCCATCCGCCTGCAGATCCGAGAGGATCTTCCGGTCGATCTCGTCAAGCTTTACACGCTGCATGGAAGTCCCTGTAAACGAAACTGGTCAGAAAGATGCTCCGGGCCGAGCAGTGCGCGCAACATTATTACTGGAATGGCAAATGCGCAATCATATCCTGTCGCAGATCGGCAGATTTCAGCCGTGGCGGCAACGCCGCCAGAACCGCCCCAGCATCCGTCCGAAGTCATGCACGGCGGCGCGGCTGTCGCGTCCCCAGCGGCGCAGGCTGCCCGGGCGGGCGCGCATGATGACGGGGTAGAGCGCGGTCGCGATCCAGACGTTGATCAGCCCGGCATAGGTCACATCGAACAGGTAATGGGAGCCGTTGAACATGCGCATCAGCCCGATGGCCACCCCGAACCACAGGGCCGCCTGCATCAGGCGACGGCGACGGCGTCCTGCGGCGAAGGCGATGGGCAGGGCAATCATGGCGAATGCCGCGCTGGCATCGCCGGAGACGAAGGAGCAGTTGCGGGCGCAGCCGTGCGTCGGGATCAGCGCGGGCTGGTACTGCTGCTCCCCGCCGAACTCGACCGTGTGCAGCGGGCGCGGGCGGTCCCACTGGTCCTTCAGCAGCAGGTTGGTGACCAGGCCGACGCCGATGCCGAAGACGGCCAGCACATAGAACAGCCGCCGCGCGGTAGCCTTCCGCCGCCAGCGCTTGCGGAACCCGTTCGCGGTCAGGCCCAGCGCGATGGCGACCAGCAGCCAGTAGAAGGTGGGGCGCAGGATGTCGTGAAACACGTCCCCGGCGATGGAATCGGTCAGCCAGAATTCATTGCCCTGCAGGTGGAACATCCGGGCGGCGATCCGGTCCAGCGGCGTGAACAGGGCCAGCGGTGCCAGAAGGAAAGCCAGTGCCAGGCAGTAGCGCCGATAGCGGGTGAGGCGGGAGCCGCCGTCAATGGGCAGCAGCGGGCCGGCGGATGCCGGACCGGCAGGGCGCGCCAGCCACCAGCGGCCGATCGGCAATCGCTTGATCGTGCCGTCCTGGCGCACGCGAAACACCCAGTTGCGCCGTGCCAGGAACCCTCTCAGCCACCAGGCGATGAAACCGCCCATGGCGGCACCGGCGATCACGTCGGACAGGAAGTGGGCATTGACTGCGATCCGCGCCAATCCGCCGATGACGGCGAAGGCGATCAGCCAGACCCGGAACCGGGGCAGCAGGAAGCACATGGCCACGGCGAAGGCGAACAGGGTCGTGGTGTGGCCGGAAGGGAAGGACTGGTGGCTCCAGTCAAAGGCGAACAGGCTCCAGTCGGCGGTCTCGCCCTCGGCCAGGTAGCGGGGCCGGGCGCGCCCGTAGATGATCTTGAAGACGTTGGTCAGAATGCCGGAAATGGCGATCGAGGCCACGACGTAGCCCGCCGCCGAGGCATCCCAGCCGTACAGTGCCCGGCGCGCGGGCCTGATGCTGGCGGAACGGAGCACCAGCGCGCCGAAGACGACGCAGCCGCCTGTCACCAGGCCCCACTTGCTGTTGCCCACGTCGCCCAGGACCTGCAGGGCGAGAATGGCGCGGCTGTCGCTGGCGAGGACCTGGCCCCGGATCCAGACATCCAGGCCGTAGGAACCGACGACGGCAAAGGTCAGGATCAGTTCGTAGACGGCGATCTGCCAGGGCAGCAGCCAGCGTCCCGCACTGCGGTCGCGGGTCGCCGCGCCCATCTGTTCCAGCCGGTTCGCACTCACTGGGCCGGCCCCGCCAGTCGGTAGAGGGAAATGCTCACTGTCTTGCCCTTGGCATAGTTGAAGCCCTGAACTTCATCCAGTTTCTCAACTCTTGCACCGGCAGCCGCGATGCGGTCAAGGAAATCACCCTGCAGTCGGGCCTCGACGGCAGCAATCTGGCAGGGCGTGCCATAAAGCAGCCTTGCCGCCGCACCTTCCGCGTGGGTCAGGTATGTATCCGTCGCGGTCAGGAACACCAGACTGGGTTCGTTGAACCCGGCGCTGATCAGATGCGGTTGCGGGCAGGTGGCAACGCGGCCGAAAGCATCAGCCAGGCGCGGTGAGACGAACGCCGGGTCCAGCCCCGGCAGGAACCGTCCGAAGACCACACCCGAGAACAGGATGGCGGCGACGAGGATGCCCGCAAGCTGCCCGCCACTGCGCCGTGTGCCCCGGAGGAACGACAGACCCAGCCAGAGGGCCGGGATCAGCAGAATGCCCGCAAAATGCCAGATGCCCAGCGACACACCTGCGCCGTCGGCCACGAACGGCATGGCCCCGGCAAGCGCCAGCGTGACAAGGCCCCAGAGCACCATCACCACGACCTGCCACCAGCGGGGGGCGCGGGCATCCACATCATGCAGCGCCGCCACCGCCAGGATGGCCAGCGCCGGGTAGGCGGGCAGGACGTAATGGGCGAGCTTTGTGGGCGTTGCGGCAAAGACGATCCAGGTGAACAGCGCCCAGCCGAGCAGCAGCAGCACCTCCGCCCGGCGGCGGCTGCGCCAGATCCAGGGCAGTGCCAGCAGGCCGAGGAAGGAGAAGGGCCAGAAGGTGACATTGGCCAGCGCCAGATAGAGGCCCGGCGGCGCACCATGGCTCTCCTGCCCGCCCGCGACCTTGGCAATCATGTCCTTGCCCACCGACTCGGCCAGGAAACCGCCGTCGCTGATGATGATGATGGCGATGTACCAGGGCAGGGCGACGATCAGGAACAGCGGGATACCGGTCAGGGGTTTCAGGTCGCGTATCCAGCCGACACCGCGTGTCAGCCAGGTCTGCGCGATGGCGAGGCCGATGACCGGCAGGAAGAGGATCGGTCCCTTCACCATGAACCCGGCGCCAGCCAGCGCCCAGAAGCCATGGGCGGGACCGTTGCCTCCACGTCGGCGCAGTGCCACCAGTATGCAGGCCAGCGCGCCCAGGATGCAGGCCAGCAGCAGCGCATCGGACTTGCCCGTGCGTGCCTCCACGTTCAGCAGGATGGAACTGGCCATGACCAGTCCCGCGCCGAAGCCCACACCGCCCGTGAACAGCAGCCCCCCGATGAAGGCGGTCAGCAGGACCGATGCGACGGCAGCGAGCAGGCTCGGCATCCGGTAGACCCAGATCTCGTCGCGGATGCCCGTCAGATGGACGGCCAGCGTCTGTACCCAGTAGATTCCGGCGGGCTTCTTGTGGCGCGGCTCCCCCTGGAAGCGGATGTCGATGTAGTCGCCGGTCTCCACCATCTGCTTCGATGCCTGGGCGAAGCGGCTCTCGTCGCGGTCGATGGGCGGCAGGCTGAACAGGCCGGGCAGGAAGAACGCCAGCGCGATCACTGTCAGCAGGCCGTAGCGCAGGGCGGCGGACCAGTCACCGATGCGGTCAAGCAGGCTCTGCGGGCTCATGCGACCGCTAACCGGCGCTGGCCCGGCGCTTGTCGCGGCGGATGAAGTAGAGGTTGCGGCTGTAGATGACGATGCCCGTGGTCTGGCCCAGCATGATCACCGGGTCCTCCCGCAGGATGCCATAGGTGAACATCAGGACGCCGCCGGTGATGGAGAAGTACCAGAAGGCCTCCGGCACCACCGACTTGCGGGCCCGCTCCGTCACGATCCACTGCACCAGGAAGCGCATGAAGAACATGCTCTGCGCGAACAGGCCGAAGATGAACAGCCAGACCTCGATCCCGGTCATGCGGTCCCACCAGTTGGCGACCAGGTCGATCATGCACCGCCTCCGTCGCTGCGGGTGACCTCGGTTGCGCCCGGGTTGCGGGCACGATAGCGCAGCCAGACAAAGCCCAGCAGATCCACGATGCCGTCGAGTGCCCGCTTCCAGTTGGTGTACTTGGACTGCCCCGCAGAGCGGTCCCGGTCGCCGATCTCCACCGTGGCCACGTCATGGCCATAGAGCCTGAACAGCGCCGGCATGAAGCGGTGCATGGTGGCGAAGAAGGGCAGTTCCAGATAGTCGGCCCGGCGGAAGGCCTTCAGCCCGCAGCCCGAGTCGGGGCAATCGTCGCGCAGCACGGCCTGTCGGATGGCATTGGCGGCGCGGGACGCGAAGCGGCGGCTGCCCGTCGCCTTCCGTCCGACCCGCCAGCCGTTGACCAGCCCGACGTGCGGCCGGGTCGTGTCGGTCAGCCGTGTCAGCAGGGCCGGAATGTCGGGGGGCGGGTTCTGTCCGTCGCCGTCCAGCGTGATGATGACCTCTGCCTCCACCGCCGCGCGGACACCGCTGCGCACGGCAGCGCTCTGGCCGGACCGGACCTGGTGGCGCAGCACGCGCAGGCGCGGCACCGCGGTCATGGTCTGCCGCAGTTCCTCAGCCGTTGCATCGTCGGAGCCGTCATCGACAACGATGATCGCAACGGGGGGCGTGTCTTTCAGAACGTCGTCGATCTCCGTCACCAGGTGGCCGATATTGCCAGCCTCGTTCATGGCGGGGATCACGACCGCGAAGGTGGTCATCGGGTGCGGGTCCGGTGTGATGGCCAGATCAGTGAAGTGCCCGGCAGGGGCAAAGCGGGTCTCATCGCAGATTTCCGCCCCCCCGTCCATCGCTTGCGCCGGAAGCATGACTGCGGCGCGCCGCCGCGCCGGAGGTTTCCAAGCCCCGCCGCACGCGCTAGATCATGGAGCAGAAATTCTTCATGGAGCATCAGATCATGAGCAGCACCGACCCGATCGTCATTGTTGGTATGGCCCGGACACCGATGGGTGGCTTCCAGGGCGAACTGGGGGGCGAGGTCGCCTCCAGCCTCGGCAGCACGGCGATTGCCGCTGCCCTCGCGCGCGCTGGCGTCAGCGGCGATGACATCGACGAAGTGATCATGGGCAACGTGCTGCCGGCGGGTCAGGGGCAGGCCCCGGCGCGCCAGGCTTCCAAGGGCGCGGGCATTCCCGATGCCGCCAACTGCACGACGATCAACAAGATGTGCGGCTCCGGCATGAAGGCGGCGATGTTCAGCCACGACATGCTGCTGGCCGGTGTGAACGACATCATGGTCGCGGGCGGCATGGAGAGCATGACCAATTCGCCGTACCTGCTGCCCAAGGCACGCGGCGGCATGCGACTGGGTCATGGCGAGGTGAAGGACCACATGTTCCTCGACGGGCTGGAGGACGCCTACGACAAGGGCCGTCTGATGGGCACCTTCGCGGAGGACTGTGCGGAGGCCTATCAGTTCACCCGCGAACAGCAGGACGAGTACGCGATCCGCAGCCTGAAGCGCGCGCAGGGCGCACAGGAAAGCGGCGGCTTTGCCGACGAGATCGCTCCGGTGACCCTGATGACCCGCAAGGGGGAGGTGACCATCGACAGTGACGAACAGCCCCGCAATGCCAACCTGGACAAGATCCCGACGCTGAAGCCCGCCTTCCGCAAGGACGGCACGGTGACGCCCGCCAATTCCTCCTCCATCTCCGATGGTGCCGCCGCTCTGGTCATGATGCGCCAGTCGGAGGCCGAGAAGCGCGGCCTGACCCCGCTGGCCCGGATCATCGGCCACACCAGCCATGCGCAGGAACCGGGCTGGTTCACCACCGCGCCGGTGCATGCGATCAACAAGCTGTACCAGAAGACCGGCTGGGATCCGAAGACGGTCGACCTCTACGAGATCAACGAGGCCTTTGCCGTTGTTCCCATGGCGGCGATTCACGAGCTGGCGCTGGATGTGGAGCGGGTGAACGTGCATGGCGGGGCCTGCGCGCTGGGCCATCCCATCGGGGCCTCCGGCGCGCGCATCCTGGTCACGCTGATCAATGCCCTGAAGACCCACGGCATGAAGCGCGGCATCGCCGGCATCTGCATCGGCGGTGGCGAAGCGACGGCCATGGCGCTGGAACTGACGCACTGAGAGTGATCTTGTAGGGCTGGCGGTGCCATCCCTCTTACCCAGCCGGCCACCCGACAGGGATTCTCCCTTGTGTGGCCGGGAAGGGGAGAGGGGAGGGACGGTCAAATGACAAAACCAGGAGGCGGACCATGAACGATGGGCATAATCTGGCGATCAATGGTGACCGTCTCTGGGACAGTCTGATGGAGATGGCGAAGATCGGAGCGACGGAAAAGGGCGGCAACTGCCGCCTTGCCCTGACCGATCTCGACCGGGAAGGTCGCGATCTTTTCGTTCAGTGGTGCAAGGCGGCAGGCTGCACCATCCGCATCGACCGGATGGGCAACATCTTTGCCCGTCGTGCCGGGACCAATGATGACCTGCCGCCGGTCATGACCGGCAGTCATCTGGATACGCAGCCCACCGGTGGCCGGTTCGACGGGGTCTATGGGGTGCTTGCCGGGCTGGAGGTCATCCGCAGCCTGAATGACCTGGACATCGCCACCGAACATCCGGTGGAGACCGTGGTCTGGACCAATGAGGAAGGCTCCCGTTTCGCGCCTGCCATGGTTGCCTCCGGCGTCTTCGCCGGAGCCTTCGATCTGGAATATGGCCTCAGCCGCGCTGACGTGGACGGCAAGACCATGGGCGAGGAACTGGAACGCATCGGCTATGCCGGGCCGGAGGAGGTCGGTGGCCGCGCCATCCACGCCTTCTTCGAGACCCATATCGAGCAGGGGCCGATCCTGGAGGCAGAGGAGAAGGAGATCGGTGTCGTCACCGACGCCCAGGGCCAGCGCTGGTACGAACTGAACATCACCGGTCAGGAAAGCCACGCCGGGCCGACGCCGATGCCGATCCGCAAGGACGCCCTGCTGGGGGCATCCCGGATCGTCGACCTGGTCAACAGGGTGGGGCTGGATCACGGCCCCGTCGGCTGTGCCACGGTCGGCATGATGCAGGTGCACCCGAACAGCCGGAACGTCATTCCCGGCCATGTCTTCCTGACCATCGACTTCCGTCATCCGGATGCGGATCAGCTTCTCTCCATGGACCGCCAGATGCGCGCAGGCGTGGCGGAGATCGCGGACCGGTCGCGGGTCGAGGTGGATGTCGAGGAGATCTGGCATTCCCCGCCGGTGCCGTTCGACCGCTCCTGCGTCGAGGCCGTGGCCCGCGCCACTGCGGAGCTTGGCTATTCGTCGCGGGAAATCGTCTCCGGCGCCGGTCACGACGCCTGCTACATCTCCCGCGTCGCGCCCACGTCGATGATCTTCATCCCCTGCATCGACGGCATCAGCCACAACGAAGTCGAGGACGCCAAGCCGGAGTGGATCCACGCAGGCGGCAACGTCCTGCTCCGTGCCATGCTGGAGAAAGCGGGGCGGGTTTCGTAGGTCCCGCCAACACTTCCCCACGATGCTCGCGGACCTGATCCGCGAGCCCAGTCTCCGACGCTCGCGCGGCACTCTGGGTGCCCGGATCAAGTCCGGGCACGGCGTGAGTGGGGAGTGAGACGGCTCAGGCGCTGGTGTGCATGTACGGTCCCGATCTCAGGGACGGGCCCACATGCGGGTTTCCTGGCGGCCACGGACCGGTGCGACCATGTTGGCGAAGTCGCAGAGCAGCGGGCGGGTGTCTCGGGGGTCGATCATTTCCTCGATGGCGAAGGTCTCCGCCGTGCGGAACGGGGAGCGCAGCTTGTTCAGACGGTCGGTGATGGCGGCCAGTTCGGCCTCCGGATCCTCCGCCGCATCCAGGTCGGCGCGGTAGGCGGCCTCGATCCCGCCCTCCAGCGGCAGGGAGCCCCAGCGGCCTGACAGCCAGCCGTAGCGCGTGACATAGCGGTTGGACGGCGCATGTGCGCCACCGGCGACGCCGAAGGCATTGCGGATGATCATGGTGCACCAGGGTGTCGTCGTCTGCTCGATCGCCGCCATCGCGCGGACGCCGTGGCGGATGGTGCCGCGCTGTTCTGCCTCCAGCCCGACCTGGAAGCCCGGGCAGTCACACAGGTAGACCACGGGCAGGTGGAAGGTCTCCGCCATGTCCACCATGCGCACGGCCTTCTGGCAGGCGTCGGAGGTCCAGACCCCGCCATAGACGTAGGGGTCACTGGCCAGCAGCAGGACCGGCCAGCCGTCCAGCCGCGCCAGGCCGCTGATGACGGAACGCCCGAACAGCGGTGCAATCTCGAAGAAACTGCCCTTGTCCACCACCGCGTCGATGATGGAGCGCATGCGATAGACCTTGCGGATGTCGCGCGGCACGATCCTGAACAGCTTTTCCTCCCGCCGGTCGACGGGGTCGTCGCACTCCGCGCGGGGCGGCAGATCATCGGTCGAGGAGGGCATGTAGGACAGGAAGCGGCGTGCCTGTTCAAAGGCTTCCTCCTCCGTATCCACGGCATTGTCCACGCCACCGGCGGCAAGCTGGATCTGCCAGCCGCCCAGTTCCTGCTTGGTCAGATCCTGGCCGATACCCTTCACGACCGGCGGCCCGGCCACGAACATGGCGGCCACGTCCTTGCGCATGACGGAGAAGTGGGTGGCGGCCAGTCGCGCGGCACCCAGGCCAGCGACGGAGCCGAGACCCAGGCCGACGGTCGGTACTTCGCCCATGTTGATCATCAGCTGTTCGGCCCCGAAGGACTGGCCCCAGCCGCCCGGCAGGTTGGCGTGGCCCGTGGTCTCGATGGTCTTCACCGAACCGCCGCCGCCGGAGCCTTCGATGATGCGGATGATCGGCATCCGCATTTCCCGCGCCATCTGCTCCGGATGCAGCGCCTTGCCCTTGTTGGTGGCATCGGCGGAACCGCCGCGCACCGTGAAGTCATCGCCGGTCACCACCACCTGGCGCCCGTTGATCAGGCCGCGCCCGGTGACGGAGTTGTTGGGCATCAGGTGAACCAGATTGCCGTCGGCGTCATACTCGCCGCGCCCGACGATGGAGCCGACCTCCTGGAAACTGCCATCGTCCACCAGCCCGGTGATCCGCTCCCGGATCGTCAGGCGGTCGCCGGCATGCTGCCGCGCCACCTTGTCGGGGCCGCCCATGCCCCGCGCCATGCGCTTGCGGGTTTCCAGTTCTTCGAGTTCGGGCGACCAGTCTTTCGTCATTTGGCGGGTATCTCCAGCAGGCTTGGTTTCAGGTTCTTGAACGATCGGGTCAGGCGTGGCCGTTGCGCAGCAGCTTGCCGGGCAGGGCACCGGCGGTATCCACCATGTCCTGGCCGGACTGGCGCAGCAGGGTGCCATTGACGATGACGGCGTCGATGCCGAAGGCATCCGCCACCAGCCGGTCGGCTCCGGCGGGGAAATCATGCACCCGCTGGATCGGGCCGCAGCCCACCGTTTCGGGATCGAAGATCACGATGTCGGCAGGGCGACCCTCGGCCAGGGTGCCGCGGTCGGTGATGCCGAAGACCTCCGCCGGGCGGCTGGTCAGCATCCGCACTGCTTCCTCGACAGAGAACACGCCCTTTTCCCGCACCCAGCGGCCCAGCAGCCAGGTCGGCAGGCAGGCATCGCAGAGCTGGCTGGCGTGCGCGCCGGCATCCGAGAGACCGATGACGGTGGAGGAATCCTTCAGCAGCGGTTCGACCTCGTCTTCCTCGTGATTTGCCACCGGCATCCGGAAACGCGCTTCCAGATCCGTTTCCAGCGACAGGTCGAGGATCAGGTCCGTCATCGCCACGCCCCGTTCCGCCGCGACTTCCCGCAGCAGCCGCTCGGACAGTTCCGGCGCGCCCGGCACATCGGCAATGATGGTCTTCTCGAAGGACCGGATGAAGGTCGGTTTCGCGTTGCCGTCCATCTTGTGACGGAAGGCATCGCGGAATGCCGTGTCGGCATAGATGCGTTTCTTGCCCTCATGATCCGCGCCGCGCACATCGCGGAAGATCGACATGGGCTCGAAGATGAATGGCGCGCTGAACTGCTGTTCGAACATCAGGGCGCGCGGCGTCACCTGCGGGTAGATCGGCAGGCCCAGCGCGTTCAGGTCGGCGGAGCGGCGGAGCTGATCCATGTGATCCCCCTCCGCCAGCGACACACCGGCCAGCAGGGCGGTCCAGGAGATCGGGCGCCCTGTGGCGCGCGCGATCTTCTCGAACTCGTCCAGGAACAGGTCTCGCCCGATGGTGGCCTGCATCAGACCGGTCTTCTGCTCGCCCATGACGGAGGCGAGGCCGAGGATTTCCTCGAAAGTCGCCAGGCGGCTGGGTACGGGGCGGCCTTCGAAACCGGTGTGGGTCACGGCCTTCGACGTGGCAAAGCCCAGCGCACCGGCCTCCAGCCCCTCCGCGAACAGCCCGCGCATGGTGGATAGTTCGTCGTCGGTCGCGGCGCGCTCCGTCGCATCCAGCCCCATGACGTAGAGCCGCAGCGGCGTATGGCCGAACAGGACGCCGAGATTGATGGCGGTTCCCTGCGCCTCCAGCGCATCCATGTACTCGGGAAAGCTCTCGAAGCCCCAGTCGCCAAGTCCGGCGTTCAGGGCATCGACGCTCATCCCCTCCACCTTCTCCAGCGTGCGGACGATCAGATCCCGGTCGGCGGGGCGGGTCGGGGCGACGCCGAAGCCGCAATTGCCGATGACCGCCGTCGTGACGCCATGCCAGGGACTGATGGTCATCATCCGGTCCCAGACGACCTGGGCGTCATAATGGGTATGGATATCGACGAAGCCCGGGGCGACGACATGGCCCTGCGCGTCGATTGTCGTCGTGGCCTCGCCATCGACGGAACCCAACGCGACAACCTTGCCGTCGCGGATGCCGACACTGCCCTGGCGCGACGGTGCGCCCGTGCCGTCGACGATCCGCGCATTGGTGATCTTGATATCCAGCATCGTTCAGGCCTCCCCAGCCGTTCGACAAGTTGGTGACGTCGCCGCGATCAGTTCATGGGCAGATTGTAGAGTTCCCGCACATTGTCATGCAGGATCCGCCGCTTCTCGTGCGCGGTCAGACCCTTCGTGTGTTCGGCCAGCAGGTCCTGGCTCCAGGGCCAGGTGGAGTCCGAATGCGGGAAGTCGTTGGCCCACATCAGGCGGTCCGTGTTCATTTCGTCCTTGGCCTTCAGCGCCGACCAGTCGTCCTGGAACGTCAGATAGATGTTCTCCTTGAAGTAATCGGACGGCATCCGTTCCAGCTCGGCGCAGGTCAGCCAGAAGCGATGGCGCTTGTAGGCATGATCGGCGCGGTACATCCAGTGCGGCGCCCAGCCTGCATCCGCCTCCACACAGACCACCTTCAGATCCGGGTGACGATCGAAGACGCCGCCGAAGATCATCATGCCCAGAATGTCCTGGCAGCCGCGAATGATGGACTGGAATGAATTGATCTTGGCGCCGCGCGTGCGGCCCACCTGGTCGGAGCCGCTGGTCAGGATGTGGAACGACAGCGGCATGCCGAGGTCGACCGCAGCCTCGTAGAACGGGCCGTAGACCTCCGAGTCATAGTCCTCGACCTGGGGATTGCCCGGCATCATGACACCGCGGAACCCCATCTCCCGGGCCTTGCGCAGTTCCTCGATGCCTTCATCGACGGAACGCATGGCGAGCTGTGCCATGCCGAACAGGCGGCCCGGCGCCGGATCGCAGAACTCCTGGAGCCACAGGTTGTAGGCGTCGAAGCAGGCCTTCTTGTAGTCGAAGTCCGGGTGGTTGCAGAGCATCATGCCGACGGAAGGATAGATGATCTCCCCATAGACGCCGTCACGGTCCTGATCCTTCAGCCGTTGCACGGGATCCCAGCCCCCGGGGTGCAGGTCCTTGTAGTTGTCCGCGCCGAAACGCAGGTCCTTCGGGTCGCGCCCGGCCGCTGCGATCAGGCCCATCGGAATGGGCTTCTTCATCCCGTCGATGGCGAACACGTCACCGAACTTGGCGTCATGCACGATGTGCGGCGCCTTGTCCTTCCAGCTCCGGTCGATGCGCGCAGTATAGCAGTCCGGCGGCTCCGTGATGTGCGAGTCCGCTGATATCGGACGGTAATCCATGACTGATCCTCCCCAGGCACACGCGATTTCACGCGATCATTGCCGCAAGGATAGCGCGGGTTTGCCTGCCTGTAAGCCAGCTTTGACGGGCAGGGGGCATGCGCGATGCTGCGGGGCTGACGTCGGGGCAGGTGCGATGGGTCAGGCGACCCTTGCGGCGTCCTCGGCAGTCGCGCCGCGTTCCGGGAAATAGACCGTGACGGTCGTGCCCTCGCCCAGCGCACTCTCGATGGTCAGGGAGCCGCCGTGAAGTTCGGTGAACTTCTTGGCGAGAGGCAGGCCAAGGCCGGTCCCGTCGTACTTGCGACCCAGCGAACTGTCGATCTGGCGGAATGCAGTCAGCGCCTGGGGAATGTCTTCCGCCCGCATGCCGATGCCGGTGTCGCTGACCGCAATGCGGAACCCATTGTCCATACGTTCCGCGACCACGCTGATGCTGCCGGAGGCCGGTGTGAACTTGACCGCATTGGAGATCAGGTTGATCAGGATCTGCTTCAGCTTCTGGCTGTCGGCCATGACCTCACCGATGTCCGGTTCCACCCGGATCTCCAGATCCGTGCCCATGTTGTGCGGGCAGGCCATGCGCGCGGATATCTGAATGACCTCGGCAATATCGATCGGCTCCGGGCTGAGCGTCAGGCTGCCCGCCTCCGCCTTGGAGAGGTTGAGGATATTGTTGATGAGACCCAGCAGGTGCTGCCCGGAATCGAGGATGTCGCCCGCGTAGTCCTTGTACTTCGGCGTGCCGAGAGGGCCGAAGGACTCCGCGCTCATGACTTCGGAGAAGCCGATGATGGCGTTCAGCGGGGTGCGCAATTCGTGGCTGACGGCGGCAAGGAATTCGGATTTTGCCCTGCTGGCGGCCTCCGCCTCGTTCCGGGCCACGGCCAGGTTGTCGGCGAAGCGGGAAAGGGTTTCCTTCTGCTCGGTCAGCTTGGTCTTTGTCTGCTGCAGTTCCTCGATGCGCGCGGCCAGCGTGGCCTCATGCTTCTTCATCTCGGTGATGTCGGAGAAGATCAGCACCAGGCCGTCGTCGGCAGTCTTGTTCGCTGCCACCCGGTACCAGCGCCCCTTGGCCCCCGAGAACTCCCGACGCAGGTCGCCGCGACGCAGTTCTTCCATCATCCGCCGGCGCGCGAGTGCGCCCATGCCTTCGGGCATGTTCAGCAGACGGGCGTCGAACAGTCCCGCGACGATCTCGTCCAGGGTGCCTTCCGTCCTCAGCAGGTGGCCGGCCGGTGCGAAGGCGTTGGCCAGCGTCCGGTTGCACATCAGGAACTGCCCCGTGCTGGCAAAGAGCGCGATACCTTCGGATGCGGCGGCGATGGCGTCCTTGACGGATCGCCGCGCGCTCTCTGCATCGGACTCGGCCATGCGTTGCCGCGTGATGTCGGCGGCGACGCCGCGGTACCCGAGAAAGCGTCCGGTGCTGTCGTGCATCGGATGCGCGGCGAGCCGCAACTGGACCGGCCCATGCTTGCCCACGAGCTTGAGGGGACAGGTGACGTCACTGAAGTGCTCATGCTCGCGCATCAGGCGCTGCAGGTCGCGCACGACTGCCGGATCGCGCCGCAGGTCCGAGACCTCGATGAAGCGCTTGCCGATCAGGCTCTGCGGCGGGACACCGGTGATCTGCTCGAACCGGCCCGAGACGGAAACGAAACGGTGGTTGGCATCGGTTTCCCAGACCCAGTCGGAAGCAATCTGCGTCAGGCGGATATAGCGGGCTTCGCTGTCGCGGAGTGCGCGTTCGCGCTGCGTTGCCTCGGTCATGTCGCGGGCGATCAGCATCCGCGGTCCGTCGTCCAGAAACACCTGGCCGAGGTCCAGGGTACGTCCGTCATGCAGTTCCAGCCTGATTTCATGCAGGTCGCCACGCAGGAACTTCCGGACCAGAACGGATGACGCTTCCGGGGAGGGCATGGCCTGATCGGCGCCGACACCCACGGTTCGCGCCTGCTCCGTGATCCGCTGGATGAAAGGCAGGCGGTCCAGACTGGGGAATCCCTTCAGCACGCCGGTGGGGGTGGTTATCAGCTGATCATTGTGGCTGAACAGGGCCAGCCCATCGACCAGTACCCCCATCCGGGTAACCATCGCGGTCGTCAACTGGCGCCGCCTGGTCATCCAGAATGCGACGGCGACCCCGAACCCGAAGACGGATGCAACGACGCCCGCCGCAACCTGTGCCTCGAACGATCCGGCCCAGCGATAGGTAACCGCCACGAAGCCCGCACCGGCAAGCGTGACGAGCAGCAGGATCACTGACGTGTGGATCGGCCTGCGGGACCAGAAATGGCGCACACCAGCCAGGAAATCGTGAGGGATTTCCGCCTCCGAACCGGTCGGGGTATGGGGGTGTGACGCACTCATTTCCAAACTATGCGGTGACAGCGGTAAAGGGAGTCCTAACAGCCAGCATGTTGCTGATCCGGATATTTCCCTTTTCGTTTAGGCATTTGGTGCCAGCAGCCACAAGAGTATCCACAGGCTGTCCCGACCGGGGACGCCTGTGGAGATGCCGTGTCAGTTCTTGCCCGCGTCATAGGCTGCCAGCGCCGCAGCAGAGACCAGGTCGGAAACGGAGGACCCGATCGGCACCACCTGCGCCGGGTGGGACAGGCCGACCAGCAGCGGACCGAGCACGGTCGCGCCACCGAGGGACTGGAGCAGCTTGGCCGCGATATTGGCGGACTGCAGTCCCGGCATGATCAGCACATTCGCCGGACCTGAGAGCCGCGAGAACGGATAGAGTTCCATCAGTTCGGGGTTGAGCGCGACATCCACCGACATCTCGCCATCATATTCGAAGTCCAGTTCCCGGGAATCCAGCAGGGACACGGCACCACGGATATTGTCGGACGTGACGTGGGTCGAATTGCCGAATGTCGAGTAGGAAACCAGACCGACGCGCGGCTCATGCCCCATCTGGCGTGCCATGGCCGCAGCCTGGACCGCGATGTCGGCAAGCTCCACGGACGTCGGCAGTTCGTGCACTGTCGTGTCAGCGATGAACACGGTGCGTCCCCGCGAAAGCAGCATGGTCAAACCGAACACCCGCTGACCCTGGCGCGGGTCGATGACCCGCCGGACGTCCTCGTAGGCAAAGGAGAAACGCCGTGTGACGCCGGTGACCATCGCGTCGGCGTCGCCATTGGCAACCATGCAGGCGGCGAACACGTTGCGGTCGGTGTTCACCAGCCGCTGACAATCGCGGTACAGCAGCCCGCGGCGCTGCCAGCGGGCATAGAGGAAGTCGTAGTAGGTTTCGCGATTGTCGAAATCCCGGGCACTGACGATCTCGAGTTCGTCAGGGTCATGACCCATGTCGCGGATCATCTCCTGCACCCGCTCCGGATAGCCGATCAGCACCGGTGTGCCATAGCCTTCCTGCTTGAAGGCCATCGCGGCGCGAATGACCTTCTCTTCCTCACCCTCCGCGAAGACAACCCGCTTCGGATTGGCACGAACCTCATCGAAGATCAGCTGCAGCACGCCAAAGGTCGGGTCGAGGCGCGCGCGCAGTTCGTTGACATAGTTCTCCATGTCCACGATCGGCTTGCGTGCCACGCCGCTGGCCATCGCGGCCTCGGCGACTGCCGGCGGGATGGCGGAGATCAGGCGCGGGTCGAAAGGTGTCGGGATGATGTATTCCGGTCCGAACTGCAGCCGTGTGCCGCGATAGGCGCGCGCGACCTCGTCGGGCACGTCTTCCCGCGCCAGGTCGGCCAGGGCCTCCGCGGCGGCGATCTTCATCTGCTCGTTGATCGTTGTCGCGCGGACATCCAGCGCGCCGCGGAAGATATACGGGAAGCCCAGGACATTGTTCACCTGGTTGGCATAGTCGGACCGCCCGGTTGCCACGATGGCGTCGGAGCGGACTTCGGCGATATCCTCCGGCGTGATCTCGGGGTCCGGGTTGGCCATCGCGAAGATCACCGGATTGTCGGCCATCGAGGCGACCATCTTCTTGGTCACGGCCCCCGCCACCGACAGTCCGAAGAACACGTCGCAATCGACCATTGCATCTTCCAGCGTGCGGGCATCCGTCTCCGCCGCATGGGCCGACTTCCACTGGTTCATGCCTTCTTCGCGGCCGCGATAGACGACGCCCTTGGAGTCGCACATGACCACGTTGTTGACGCCGACGCCCATGGCCTTGACCAGTTCGATGCAGGCGATGGAGGCCGCGCCCGCGCCGTTCACCACCATGCGCACGTCGGAAAGTTTCCGGCCTGTCAGCGCGCAGGCATTGATCAGGCCGGCGGCGGCGATGATAGCCGTGCCATGCTGATCGTCATGGAACACCGGGATGTCGAGCAGCTCCCGAAGCCGCTGTTCGATCACGAAGCATTCCGGCGCCTTGATGTCTTCCAGGTTGATGCCGCCGTAGGTCGGGGCGATCACGCGGACGGTTGCGATGATCTCGTCCACGTCCGTGGAATCGAGCTCGACATCGATGCCGTCAACATCGGCGAAGCGCTTGAACAGGACCGCCTTGCCCTCCATCACCGGCTTGGAGCCGAGGGGGCCGAGGTCACCAAGACCCAGCACGGCCGTGCCGTTGGAGATGACAGCGACCAGATTGCCCTTGGCCGTGAAGTCATAGACCTGGTTCGGGTCGCGATGGATGATCCGGCAGGGTTCCGCGACCCCGGGGCTGTAGGCCAGTGAGAGATCCCGCTGGGTTGCCATCGGCTTTGTGGCCACCACCTCGATCTTGCCCGGACGTCCGGTGGAGTGGAAGATCAGTGCCTCCTGGTTGAGGCTTCGGTTGCGGTCATCGCTCATGGTGGCGCCTTGCGGTTCAGTTGTCGCTTTGCAAGCGGGAATCTTGATTGGGCGTGAATTCGCCGTGAGGGGACTTTTGATCGGGCCGCGACCGGCTGTCAAACCTTTGCAGCGGCCTCGAAAGCAAGACTGAACACCGAACCATGGCCGGGCGTGCTCTCGACAAACACCTGTCCACCCTGTTGTTCGACCATCGTGCGGACAAGGGCCAGGCCAAGTCCGGTGCCCTGCTGGGAGCGTGTTCGCACGCTGTCTACCTGCACGAAAGGCTCGAAGATGTCGTCAAGCTGGTCCTTCGGGATGCCGAACCCGGAATCGGCAACGCGTATGAAGATCCGCCCGTCCGGCTCCTCAACCGCATCGACGTGCACCGTGCTTTCGGCAGGGGAGAACTTGATGGCGTTGGAGAGCAGGTTCAGCATCACCTGACGCATTGCTTGGTCATCACAGATGATCTGCATCTGCTCGGGCGGTGTCGTGAACTCGATCGCGATACGGGCCTGCTCCGCCTGCCCACGGACGATCCGGACCGCGTTCTCGATGATCTCGCCGACGGGTATTTCCTCCATCTGGTAGGTGTGGGCACCTCTCTCCAGCTTCGCGAGATCAAGGATGGTGTTGATCATCTGCAGCAGGTGCATTCCGCCGAACGAAATGTCCTCCGCCGTCTGCAGGTACCTCTCGTCGCCGACGGGCCCCAGGGACTGGTTCCTGATCATGTCGGCGCCGCCGATGATGGCGTTCAGCGGTGTCCGCAGCTCGTGGCTCATGCTGGCCAGGAAATCCGAAGTGGCCTTGCTGGTCCTTTCCGCACGGGCACGATGGAAGGCGGATTCGTCTGCCGCGGCGCGGAGTGCCGCCTGTTGGCGCAGCCCCTGCTGCTCACGTGCCATGGTTGCGGCAACAAGACGATGGATGATGAGGGTGGTCGGGAACGCCGTGACGATGGGCATGACAATCGGCATCACCACGGATATCGGGTTGCCGAGGTAGTCTAGGCCGATGATTTCATAGGAGACCAGACAGGTCACAAATGTAACGACCGTGATCGCGACCGTCGCCAGCATCAAGCTCCTGACGGCACCGAAACGGGTCACGAGGTATCTGGCAAAGCGCCCGAAACCGTTATCGACGGCCTTGATGTCGCGGCGCTCTGCTTCTGTCAGTTCTGCAACAGGTTGTGTCACGGCAGCAGGAGCATTTCAGATGCTTCCGCCAGGGATACCGGTGCCGTGTCCAGCAGGCGGGCAGACGCGGCACGGTTGAATGCGCCATCCTCCGTCGAAAGCGGGTCCGATGGTTTCAGCCGGTGATCGATCACCATGCGCGCCAGCAGCAGGCGGCGGGCGTCTTCTCCACGGGACCCGAGCGTCGCCCCTTCCCAGGCCATCAGGGAGGCGGTCACGCTGTGATACAGCGCGCTGGAAACCCGCCGGGCCTGGGTCTCGTCACCCCGGCGTGCAACTTCGTCGGCCATGGCCGTGGCGCGGTCGAGGCAGTCGCCCGCCGCGTCGCGCAGCGCCGGGGGCAGGGCATTGCTGGCGGCAAGCCGCTCGCTGATGTCTGCCGCCAGGGCAGTGTGTGCCCCTACCTTCGCGACCGCACGGGTCAGGACATCGAGACCATTGATGTTGCTCGTCCCCTCCCAGAGCAGCCCGATCTGCGAGTCGCGTATCAGGCGCGGATTGACGAAGTCCTCGATGTATCCATTGCCGCCGCGCATCTCCATCGACGCGGTTGCCACCCCCGGATTGTCGCGACAGGCGCGGAACTTGTAGAGCGGCGTCACGATCCTGAGGCGGGTTTCCGCAGCCTTGTCCCCGGCCTTGGCCGCGTCCATCTGCTGGGCCGCGTAGGCATACATGCTCAGCGACTGCTCCGTCGGCACCATCATCTTCATCAGTTGCCGTTGCGCCAGCGGCATGTCGGCGACCTGCTGGCCGAAGGCCGTGCGGGACTCGGCGGCGACCAGAGCCTCGTTCAGGCACCGCCGCATGAGGGCGGCAGCCCGCACACCGTGGCTGAGACGGGAGAGGTTCACCTGCGCCATCATCTGGTGGATGCCATCCTCCACATCGCCGACCACCCAGGCCTGCGCGCCCTCCATGACGATCTCTCCCGATGCCATGGAATTGGTGCCCAGCTTGTCCTTAAGCCGCATGATCCGGTAGTTGTTACGGCTGCCGTCCGGCAAGGTCTTCGGCATCACGAACAGGCCAAGCCCGCGCGTTCCTGCGCCGCGCCCCTCCGGCCTGGCCAGCAGCAATGCCACATCCGCATCGGTGTTGCTGCAGAACCATTTCTCGCCATAGAGGCGCCATCCGCCGTCTTCCTGCCGCGCAATGGTCTCGACCAGACCGACGTCCGAACCACCGGCCTTCTCCGTCATGAACTGCGAACAGCGCAGCATGGTATCCGCGTCCTGTACGGCGATGCGGTCGGCAAAATTCTCCTGGATTGCGGCATCGCCGAACTTCAGCAGCATGGCCAGGCCGGTGTCTGTAAGGCTGACCGGACACATCAGGCCGAATTCTGCCTGCACGAACAGATAGGTGAAGGCGTACTTGGCGATTGCCGGAACGGTTTCCGGCCAGTCCAGCACGCCGGGCCTGTGACTCATCATGTGCAGGCCAAACTCCGTGAAGGCGACCCGTTCCATGTCACGATAGGCAGGATGATATTCGATCCATTCCTGGTCCCGACCGAACCGGTCGCGATAGTGCAGCCGGGGCGGGTGCCGTTCGGCGATATCGGCCAGTTCATCGAGCGAGCCGCCCGCGACCTCGCCGAGGCGCTGCCAGTGCGGCCACATGTGCTCCCGCAGGGAATCCGGGCAATAGATCTTCAGCAATGACTGGAGTGACCGGTCAATCTCGAAGAAATTCTGACCCCGTACGTCCCGTGCCAGTTTAGCAGCGCTGATGCTCGTATCGATAACTGGCGCATTCATCCTGTTTCGTCGCTCCCCAACATGTTCTCTCGTATCAAAGAATGCGACACAGGGGAGGTGTGCGCAACTGACTGGACATCGTGTGCGCATCTAGCTGTCCCGAAGGTGCACGTCCGCACCGTGACGGACATCGCATGGTGTCTCATTATGAAACGCGAAATCTTGATCATCGCTGATTTTGCTTGGTTTCTTCCTTGTGGGGGCACATTTGAGACTGGCACGGCTGTTGCGTCGCAGCATTCACGTGTTTTTCATCTGGTCGTGGCCCTCTGGTGGCACATGATCGCCAAGGTAGAGCGGAGGCCCTGATGGCCGACAAGGACATGATCACCGGTGAGATCGACGCGGCATTTTCCTATGCGACGGGGAAGAACGTTGATGCCAAGGACGGCAAGCTGAAGGTTCACCAGGCCGATGTTTCCTCCACGTCGGTAAGCAAGCTGCGCATTGAGGCTGCAGACGACAAGGATCCGCAGACGCTTGATTCCGGCGAGAAGATCAATTTCAGCTTCGTCAATGAGCGTGGCGAGACGGTCAGTGTGACCGACGCAAAGGTCGAACGTTCCACGAGTGCCGATGGTGCCGACGATACCGGGTTCCTGGCCGCCGTGGGTGAGACCGCAGACGGGGAAGAGATCGCCCTGCTGGTGGCCTTTGATGTAGAGAGCATTGAAGCGGGGCAGGCCTTCATTGCCAACGAGAAGGATGCCGAGAAGGCTGGCGAGGGCAAGGAATCCGTTTCCATTTCGTCACTTGGCGTGGAGGAGCCGGAGCCCGCCGCTGAAGAACCTGAACTCCGGGCTCCGAGCCGGGATCGCGGCAACAGGGTCGGACCCGTCGAGGAAGAGGCCGAGAAGGTTGATGACCAGAAGTTGAGCGGCAACTACGAGGATGATGACATCGAAGGTGCCGCCGGCAATGACGAGATCAAGGGTGAAAGCGGCAATGACACCCTTGAGGGTGCGGCTGGTGACGACACCCTGTTCGGCGCAAGCGGCGAGGACGAACTGTCCGGTGGCGATGGCGATGACCTGCTGGAAGGTGAATCCCAGGACGACACCCTGAGCGGTGACGCGGGCGCTGACACGCTGCTCGGTGCCAGTGGTGAGGACGCCATCGAGGGCGGCGAGGGCGATGACGTCGCTGATGGCGGGGCGCAGAATGACAAGCTGAGCGGCAATGCCGGTGACGACACACTGTTCGGGGATTCCGGCGATGACACCCTGGCGGGCGGTGAAGGCCAGGACGAACTCTATGGTGGTTCCGGCGATGACCTGTTCATCGCAGGCGAAGGCGGGGGTGTGATCTCTGGCGGATCCGGCAAGGACACTGTTGATTTCTCTGATGTGGATGGCGCGGTGTTCGACGCGGAAAGCAATACGGTTTCCGCAGGCGGCAACGTCTTCACGCTGGAAGATATCGAGGAAGTGCTCGGTGTGTCCCTCAAGGACGACAAGGACGACAAGGACGACAAGGACGACAAGGACGACAAGGACGACAAGGACGACAAGGACGACAAGGACGACAAGGACGACAAGGACGACAAGGACGACAAGGACGACAAGGACGACAAGGACGACAAGGACGACAAGGACGACAAGGACGACAAGGACGACAAGGACGACAAGGACGACAAGGATATGGTCAGCGGCCGGATCGATGCCACGTTCAGCTACGCGAGCGGCAAGAACATTGATGCAAAGGATGGCAAGGACGATTTCCACATTGCGGATGTGGACTCGGGCTCCGTCAGCAACCTGAAGATCGTCGCGGAGAATGACAAGGACCCGCAGACGCTGGATTCGAAGGAGAAGATCGACTTCAGCTTCACCGACGAGAACGGTGCTGTGATCGAAGTCTTTGACGCAAAGATCGGTGTTTCGAACAGCGAGAGCGGTGACGCCGATTCCGGCTACCTGACTGCGGTCGGCGAGACTGCCGATGGCACCGAGATCGCCTTGCTGCTGACATTTGAAATGGCGGAGATCAAGGCCGGTCAGCAATTCTTCACCGATGAGAAGGATGCGGAGAAGGGTGGTCTTGGCAAGGAGTCCGTATCGCTTTCCTCCCTCACCGTCGGCGGTGAGGAGACCGACGCTGGTACGGACGACAATCTGAACGGCGACCACCTGAACAATGCCATCAGCGGCGGTGCGGGCAACGACACCATCAACGGCCAGAGCGGCGATGACACGCTTTTCGGTGACGATGGCGACGACAGCCTGCTGGGGGGCAGCGGTACCGACGAGCTGGACGGTGGCGCAGGCAATGACACGCTGAACGGTCAGTCGCAGGACGACACGATTCGTGGCGGTGACGGCAATGACCAGATCCGCGGCGAGGATGGCGCGGACGTGATCGACGGCGGCACCGGTGGTGACACCATCAACGGCGGATCGCAGGACGATGTGATCGACGGCGGCGACGGCAACGACCAGATCCATGGCGAGGACGGCGCGGACACGATCAAAGGCGGTGCCGGCGACGACACCATCGACGGCGGCTCCCAGGCCGATGTGATCGACGGTGGCGACGGCGCCGATTCCATCGAGGCTGGCAGCGACAATGACACTGTCCGCGGCGGTGCCGGCAATGACGTCATCTCCGCCAGTTCGGGCGAGAACGTCCTGGACGGCGGTGCAGGCAATGACACCATCTCCGGCGGCTCCAGCGCCGACACCATCATCGGCGGCGAAGGCCGTGATGTGATGTCCGGCAGCCATGGCGATGACCTGTTCATCGCCGGTTCCGGCGGTGGCGAGATCTTCGGCGGCACCGGCAACGACACGGTGGATTTCTCCGGTGTCGATGGCGCGGTCTATGACGCGGAGGCCGGAACGGTCACCGTGGGCGAGAACGTGTTCCAGC
Organism: Minwuia sp. IMCC3009; assembly: GCF_029909415.1. Lineage (GTDB taxonomy): Bacteria > Pseudomonadota > Alphaproteobacteria > Minwuiales > Minwuiaceae > Minwuia. The sequence goes on along the minus strand of NZ_CP123781.1, from coordinate 2,173,785 downwards.
TCACCGACGTGGAAACCGTGCTGGGTGTGACCGAGCCGGAACCGGAACCCGATCCGGAGCCCCTGTTCACCGAAGGCAACAACAACGTCGATTTTGATGCCATCGACACGTCGGACTTCCTGGAGGGCACGACGGATGCCGCGCTGGGCGGCGATGACACCGTGTCCCTGTCGGACCGCGAGGATGGCAATGTACGCATCTTTGCCGCTGGCGGCGGTAACGACCAGATCACCGGTCGCAGCCAGGACGACCATGTGCTCGGCGAAGCAGGCAATGACATCCTGATCGGCGGCGAGGGTGGTGACACCCTGGACGGCGGTGATGACGATGACACCCTGCGTGGTGATGCCGGGGCAGACAGTCTTGTCGGCGGTGCCGGTGCGGACCTGCTGCGTGGCGGTGCCGATGACGATGTTCTGGACGGCGGTGACGGCGACGACGAGGCACGCGGTGGCGATGGTGCCGACACCATGATCGGCGGCGCAGGCAACGACAACCTGCGCGGTGAACTCGGCAACGACACCGTCACCGGTGGTGATGGCGAGGACACGCTGTTCGGCTCGGGCGGCAACGATACCGTCACCGGCGGCCTTGGCGATGACCTGCTGCAGGGCAATTTCGATAATGACCTGCTGTTTGGTGGAGAAGGCAACGACACGCTCAACACAGGCGGCCAGAACGACACGGCCTTTGGTGGCGCCGGCAATGACAGTCTTCTCGGCCTGACCGGCCATGACAGCCTGGATGGCGGCGACGGTGACGACAGCCTGCGTGGCGACGTTCACGATGACACGCTGATCGGCGGTGCCGGTGCGGACAACCTGCGCGGCGGTACCGACAACGACCAGCTCTTCGGCGGTTCCGGAAACGACTTCGCTGATGGCGAGGAAGGTGATGACCTGGTCGATGGTGGTGCAGGCGACGACACGGTCCGTGGCGGTGACGGTGCCGATACGCTGGACGGCGGCGACGGCAATGACCGCCTGCGCGGCGGCACCGGCGACGACCGGATCACGGCAGGTATCGGTGATGACTTCGTCAATGCCGACCCGGGCAATGACTCGGTCGATGGTGGCGCGGGCAATGACACGATCTCCGGTCTTGGTGGTTCAGACACCATCACGGCAGGCGAGGGCGCTGATCTGGTTCGCGGTGGCCACCTGCACGATGTGATCTCCGGTGATGCGGGCGATGACACGCTGGAAGGCGAGACCGGTGATGACACCCTCGACGGCGGAGACGGCGCGGACGAACTGCGCGGCGGGTCCGGCAATGACCAGATCTTCGGCGGTCTTGGCGACGATTTCGTGCTGGCAGGCGAGGGCAATGACTTCGTCTCGGTTGGCGAAGGTGCTGACGAGGCCTTCGGCGAAGGCGGCAATGACACGCTGATCGGCGGTGTCGAGGCCGATACGCTGGTCGGCGGCGGCGGTGCGGACCTGATCGAAGGTGGCGCGGGCAGTGACTACATCGACGGCGGTATCAACAAGGATACCATCAACGCCGGTGACGGCGACGATGTGGTCTTTGCCAATTCCGACGATGACGTGGTTGACGCGGGTGCCGGCAATGACTTCGTCAACAGTGGCTCGGGCGCGGACAGTGTCATCGGCGGCGACGGCGACGACATGGTGTTCGGCAGCAGCGGGAAGGACACGCTGGACGGCGGCGCCGGGAATGACACGATCGGTGGCGGCACCAGCCGCGACCTCATCACCGGCGGTGCCGGCGATGATGAACTGCACGGCGACGGTGGCTTCGACACCCTGTTCGGTGACGACGGCTTCGACCGCATGCTGGGCGACAATGGCGACGATCAGCTGTTCGGTGGTCTGGGCGGCGACACGCTGGAAGGCGGCCAGGGCGATGACCTGCTGGATGGTGGCGAAGGCTTCGACACCTTCCTGTTCAGGGCGGGCAGCGACAGTTCATCGAACAACGACGTCATCAATGATGTCGATATCGGCAACCGGCTGATCCTGGAAGGTGCCGACGGCAGTGTCGGACTGGACGATGTCGATTTCATCGACAATGGCGACGGCAGCTGGACGGCGAAGTTCCCCGCCGGCGCCGGGTCGGTCACCTTCGACGAGACGGTCGTGACCCAGATCGACCTGTCGGACGGCCTGGGCGGCGTCAATGCCTCCATGCTCTACGACGCCGCGCAGGGCGCCTACGAAGTGTTCGATCAGGACAACAACCTGCTGTTCCTGATGTGATTTCGGTCTCAGCCGCCCACGGTCTGCACCAGTTCGTCGACTGTGGCGCGGAGGAGATCAAGGTCACCCGGCTCCGACAGCCGGTGATCGCCCGCCTTCACAAAGTGGATGCGCACGTCGGTCGACCGCAGCGCCTCCGCGATTCGCAGCGAATGCCGCCATGGCACGTCCGGGTCGGCCATGCCATGCAGCAGCCGCACGGGTACATCGACGCCGAGTGTGCCGTCATCCAGCAGATGACAGGCGCGCCCGTCCTCGATCAGTCTTCGCGTGATGACATAGCCTTCCGGATCATACTCGGAGGGAACGCGCACCAGTCCGTCCGCCATCAGGGTCTGCTGATTCGCCGTTCCCAGTTCCTCCCAAATCCAGGTCGTGAAGTCCGGGGCCGGTGCGATGCCGATCAGACCGGCAATGCGTTCCGGGCGTGCAAGCGCCAGGCGCAGCATGACCCATCCCCCCATGGAAGATCCGACAATGATCTGCGGTCCCGTTGTCAGTTCATCAAGAACCGCGGTGGCATCTTCCGTCCAGCGGCTGATGCAGCCCGAATCCGCGAAACTGCCGGAGCTCTCGCCATGTCCGAGATAGTCGAAACGCACGAACCCGAGACCGTTGGCCTGGCAATGCTCCTCCAGCGCCAGGGCCTTGGTGCCACCCATGTCGGACATGAAACCCCCGCAGAAGATGATGCCAGGTGTCTTTCCGGTGGTATGATGATAAGCGATGGTTTCTCCGTCGTGTCGCGACAGTTCTTTCGGCGCGTTCGGCACTCTCGTCTCCTAGCCCAGTGACTACATGACAAGCGAACCACCGATCCACGAACCGGGCAACCCGACACAGACCGGGCCTGCCGCCAGCCGCCCGCTGACCGTGCTGCAGGTGCTGCCCGCGCTGGTGACCGGGGGCGTGGAGCGTGGCACCGCCGACATGGTCACGGCCCTGTCCGTCGCGGGCCATCGGGCCATCGTTGCATCTTCCGGCGGGCACATGGTGCAGGAGGTGGAACGCGGCGGCGGCGAGCATGTGCTGCTGCCCATGCGATCCAAGAATCCGCTGGTGATGTGGCGCAATATCGGCCAACTCGCCCGCCTGATCGTGGCGGAGAAGGTCGATATCGTGCATGCGCGGTCACGCGCCCCGGCCTGGAGCGCGTTCTACGCCGCGCGCCGCACCGGGACACCTTTCGTGACCACGATTCACGGACCCTACAACGGCCAGAATGCCGCCAAGCGTGCCTACAACAGCGTGATGTTTCGCGGCGATCGCGTGATCGCGACGTCCGACTTCATCCGGGACTATCTGCGCCAGGTCGCGCCGGACCTGACCGACGACCGCATCCGGATGATTCCGCGCGGTGTCGATCTGGCCCAGTTCGATATTTCCACCGTCTCCGCGGCCCGGAAGATACAGCTCGCCGAGGCCTGGGCCGTGCCCGCAGGTGCGCCGGTCATCCTGGTGCCGGGACGGCTGGTCCGCTGGAAGGGCCAGCGTGTGATGATCGAAGCACTGGCATTGCTGCGCGATCAGGACTCGGTTGTCGTGTTCGCCGGGGGCGATGTCGGGCATGAAGCCTACAAGCTGGAACTCCGCCGCCTGGCACAGCGCCTGGGCGTTGAGGGGCGGGTGAGGTTCGTCGGCACCTGTCGCGACATGCCGGCTGCCTATGCTCTGGCCAGTGTCGTGGCGTCCACGTCGGTGGAGCCTGAGGCCTTTGGCCGTGTCGCGGTCGAATCACAGGCCATGGGACGTCCGACCGTGGTGACCGGCATCGGCGGCGCCATGGAGACGGTCGTGCCGGGGGAGACGGGCTGGTGGGTCGACCCCGACAATGCTGTCCAACTGGCGGAGGCCGTGGAGACCGCCGTCGCGCTGGATCAGGATGCGCGCGATGCGCTGGCAAGCCGCGCGGTGGCCCATATCGCGGCCAATTTCACCAAGACGCTGATGTGCGAGCGGACGATTTCCGTCTATCGGGAACTGACCGGCACGGCCTGAACCGGTCACCGGCTCAGGGCAGGGGCACCTGCGCCTCGCCGAATGCCTGTTTCTGACGCCTGGCCATACTGTCCACATCGAAGCCTTCGATCAGGTCATGGAACATCCGGTACCAGTTGATCTCCGACTTCAGGTGCAGGAAGACGCCGCCCAGCCCGATGGCCGCGCGGTCCATGAAGACGAACTCCCGCGGTGGCGTGACCCCGCCGCGTTCCTTCAGCTGCCGGTGCACCTTTTCCGCCACATCCTTGCCGTAGACGCCATCGTCGCCGAATTCCTGGATCCGCCGGGCGCGATCCTCCAGCAGCGGCGCATAGACGAAGGCCGCCCAGAGGTTCAGCGTCTCGATCACCTCCTTCGTCAGGCCACCGAAGCCCCAGCTTTCGTAGGCATGTACCGCCAGGGCCTCATCGCCGTCGCGCAGGGCGCAATAGAGGTCGATGACCCCCTGCACGAACTTCGGCTGGAACGTGCGGATGCAGCCATAGTCCAGCAGATTGATCGTCTGGTCGTCGCGCACCGTGTAGTTGCCCAGATGCGGATCACCGTGGATGACGCCGTAGTAATAGAAGGGCACGTACCAGGCCCTGAACATGTTCTGCGCAATGGCGTTGCGCACTTCCTGCGGCGCCTCGGCGAAGGTCATCAGGCGCTGTCCGTCCAGCCAGCTCATGGTCAGCAGACGGTCGGTCGACAGATCAGGTACGACGGTCGGCACATGGACCCCGTCCTCGCCCGACAGCATCTCCTGGTAGAGGCGCATGTGCCTGGCCTCCAGGCGATAGTCCAGTTCCTCCCGCAGGCGGTCCCCGATCTCCGTATGGATATTGCTGGTGTCGATGGAACTGTCGTAGCGCCGATAGATGGAGAAGATCAGTTTCAGCTGCCGCAGGTCCGCCTCCACGGCCGATGACATGTCCGGATACTGCAGTTTCACGGCAAGGTCGGCACCATCGTGTCCGGTGGCGCGGTGGACCTGCCCCAGGGACGCCGCCGCGCTGGCCTCGCGTTCGAAGCTGGCGAACTGCTTCTGCCAGCCCGGGCCGAGTTCGGTCATCATGCGCCGCTTGACGAAGGCCCAGCCCATCGCCGGTGCATCCGCCTGCAGTTGCGAGAGTTCCTGCGCGTATTCCTTCGGCAGAGCCTCCGGGATCGTTGACAGGATCTGCGCCACCTTCATCAGCGGACCCTTCAGTCCGCCAAGCGCGGCCCGCAGATCCTGGGCGTGGACATTGCGATCGATCTCCATGCCCAGATACCGCTCACCGGCCAGCTTGGCAGCCAGTCCGCCCACGGAACGACCGACGCGCGCATACCGCATCACCTGCCCGCCAATCGAATTCCGGTCGTTCGCCATCGCGCTTTCGCCCCATTCCGTTACGGGAACACAATACGCATATGGCGGGCCTGTGGTTCATGACCAAGGGGGCAGGACGTCAGGTCGCGGCTGCTGTGGCGCAATGCCCGGGTGCAGGCAGGTGCGGTGTCAGCCGCCTTCGCGTTCGCCCGCAACGGACAGGCCCATCTTCTTCAGCGCATCGACGGGTGCCTGGGGCAGGGCCAGGTTGGCGGCGCGCATCAGGACAATGCTGATGCGGCGATTGGAGTCGGCATAGGGGTCTTCCGGCATCAGGGGCTCCTGGTCAGCCTTGCCGGTGACCTGATCGATGCGGTGCACCGGAACGCCGACCGCGATCAGGGCGCGACGACTTGCGTTCGCCCGGTCAGCCGACAGTTCCCAGTTGCCGTAGCCGTTGGTGGACCGATAGGGCGTGGCGTCCGTGTGGCCGGTGATCTTGATCTTGTTCGGCAGGGTGGTGACGACGCCGGAAATCAGGCGCAGCAGTTCGGAGGCATGACCTTCCAGCGAGGAACTGCCCTTCGGGAACATGGACCGGCCGCCCTGGTCAACCAGCTGGATACGCAGCCCTTCATCGGTCATGTCGACCATCAGGTTCTCCGCCAGTTCCTTCAGCTCGGGGGGCGCCTGCTCGATGGCGTCCTCGATGGCGTCCATCGCCTCGTTGAAGTTTTCCTGCTCCCGCCGGGCCAGGGCCTCGGCAATGTCGTCCTCACCCGGCGTGCCCTTGCGCCCGCGCTCGGAGCCTGACACGGACTCGTCGTTGTTCGAGATGCCTTCCTCGTCCACCTCGTCGCCGGAGGGGTCGAACTTCTTCCCGTCCTCGTGGCTGTCCTTCTCGTCCTCGATGTCGCCGACGGAGACAACGACGGTGGGCAGGCCGTTGTCGGAGATGCGTGACCCTTCGCGGACCATGGTCTGGCCACCCAGCGCACCGCCCGAACCGGACGTGGACTGGGATGCGGCGGCAGGGGCGAAGTAGTCGGCGATGCCGTTCTTCTGTTCGTCGGTGGTCACGTTCAGCAGCCAGAGCAACAGGAAGAACGCCATCATGGCCGTCACGAAGTCGGCATAGGCCACTTTCCAGGCACCGCCATGATGACCGTGACCGCCCTTGACGATTTTCTTGATGATGATCGGTTGCGGATGTTCGGACATGGTCCCTGGCTGCTGTCAGGTGGAAGAGGTTGAGAGGGTCTCGGATCAGATCTTCGGCGCGTTCTCGACGGCTTCCTCGAGTTCGCTGAAGCTGGGGCGTTCGTGGCTGTAGAGCGTCTTGCGGGCAAACTCGACGGACACGGCCGGGGCGTAGCCATTCAGATAGGCCAGCATGCCGGCCTTCAGGCACTGGTAGTACTTGCCCTCGGCCTCCGCATAGTTCTCCAGGTTCTTGCCCATCGGGCCGACGAAGCCATAGGCGAGCAGGATGCCGAGGAAGGTACCCACAAGCGCCGCGCCGATCAGGCCGCCCAGCACCTCGGGCGGTTCGGAGATGCTGCTCATGGTCACGATGACGCCCAGCACGGCGGCAACGATGCCGAAGGCCGGAAGGCCGTCGCCCACTGTTGTCACGGCAGAGGCGATGGCGTGCTGTTCATGGTGATGGGTCTCGATATCCTCATCCATCAGCGCCTCCATCTCGTGTGCATTCTCCGTGCCCATGGTCATCAGGCGCAGGTAGTCGCACACGAATTCGACCGCGTGATGGTTCTTCATGAAGTTCGGAAAGGCGGAGAAGATGGAGCTCTTCTCCGGATCCTCGATATGTGCTTCCAGCGCCAGCATGCCCTTGGCCTTGGCCAGCTTGTAGATCGTGTACTGCATGGTCAGCAGTTCGACATAGGCTGCCTTGTTGTAGGGCTGTCCCTTCAGGATCTTCCCGATGGACTTGAACACGCCGAAGATCACGGTCTTGGGGTTGGAGATGATGAAACCACCAAACGCCGCCCCGCAGATGATCAGGACTTCCAGGGGCTGGACCAGCACGGCAAAGCTGCCGTGAGGCAGGTAGCCACCCAGAACCGAGCCAATAACCACCAGAACACCGATGATGAAGAACATTGAATCTACCGCCGCTTTTTTTGCACCGGCCCGCAGATTGCCGCCATTGCGGTTAAGATCACGTTAGCGAAGACAGCGTTGCGCATGGCCGCCGAGCGAATTATTCCGGCGGGGCAGGGTTTTCCGCGCGGATGCAATTGGTAAACTCCGTCCCTGTTCGATGAATCTGCTTATGGGTTGGGGAGCGCCATGACGGTAACGCCGCGCGAGATGCGTGATGCAATGGGGTGCTTTGCCACCGGGATCACGGTGATCACTGCTCTGGATGCGAAGGGTCGACCGGTTGGCCTGACGGTCAATTCCTTCAACTCGGTTTCCCTGGAGCCGCCGCTGGTCCTGTTCAGCCTCGACCGGCGTGCCAACTGTGCCGATGCCTTCGGCGCGGGGAAGCCGTTTGCCGTCAACGTTCTGGGCGTTGGTCAGCAGGCGGAATCAAACCACTTCGCCTCCAAGGCCGATGACAAGTTCGCCGACATTCCCTTCGAATGGCAGGCCGGCAACAATGGCTGTGCGATGCTGGACAGCGCCATTGCCAGCTTCGAGTGCGTCGCGGAGGCCACGCATGATGGTGGCGATCACATCATCATCATCGGTCGGGTAACGCATCTGAACCAGGCAGAGGGTGCTGCGCCACTGCTCTACTTCCAGGGCCGGTACGCGGAGATTGCGGGCTGAGGCTTGGCTCAGCTTTCCTCCACCTTCCGGCAGATGCGCCGCAGCGCCGTCCATTCCCGTGCGTCCAGGATCGGTCGGGTTCCCGTCGCCCTGGCCCGGATGTCGGCGGCGCGGTCCTCAGCTCCCGGGTGACTCTGCAGATAGGAGAGCAGACCCACGCCCCATCCGTCCCGTCCGGGGTCGCCGGCAGTCCGGTCGAAGAAGGCGATCATGCCATCAGCCCGGATGTCCAGGGCATTGAGCCGCTCCACCGCGAAACGATCTGCCTGACGTTCGGCGTCGCGTCCATAGGACTGGCTGGCGAGAAATTCTGCCAACTGTCCGCCGGTACCGCCGACATTGCCTGGCGCAATGATGGAGAATATGGCGGCGAGGGCGCTGTCGCGGATCACCTGTTCCACACCATGGCGGTAGGCCACGTGGCCGATCTCGTGCGCCAGGACGCCGGCGATCTCCTCCGGTGACTGCGCATTCCTGATCAGCCCCTCGAACAGGATGATCTGGCCGCCGGGCAGGGCGAAGGCATTCACCAGCCCGTCCGGAACGACCCGGACGTGCGGTTTGGGGTCAAGATCCAGCCCTGCCAGCAAGTCATCCGTCATGCGCTGCAAGACCTCCAGTCCCTCTGGACTGACGCAGGACCGGCGGACTTCGGGCAGGATCAGCGCGATGCTCCTCTCCGCCTCCCGACCGAACTCCCGTTCTGTGGAGACCGGAACCAGGGAGGCGAGCACGCCGACGAGCAGCGGCAATGCGGTCAGGATCACCAGCACGCCGACACAGACCCCTGCCGTGCCGATGGCCAGCCGCTTCAGGTCGCGTCGGATGCCGCCGCGGCGATTGCCGAACACCTGCGGCAGGGTCTCGTGCAGCCTGGCCACCGCACCATCTTCCGTGACCAGCAGCCGGGCGTTCGGCATGCTGGCGTGGCGCAGCCGCAGGCGGGTGCCGCCGTCCGTCAGGTCGATCAGCTCCAGTTCGTCTGCTGACCAGAAACAGGGCATGCCCGCCACCTGGAAGGTCAGTCCGGCGTGGGAGATGCCGATCTCCACCGCCTGCTCCCGCGCCGAGACGCCGTCCAGATAGATTGCCGGGAAACTCATGCTCTCACGCTACTTCGAACCTGCTCAGATACCATCCATTCCCAGTACCGCATCCAGTCCGCTGCCCGCACCCCTGTCCGCATCTGCGACCTGGACGATATTCTCGATATCCATCGAACCGACGATGGTCGTGGTCTCGAAGACATACTCGACGGTCGGGTATTCGACGAAATAGAGGTACGCCGAATAGGAGATCGGACCGATGATGACCATGAAAAGCATGTACGGGATGGCAAACAGCACGAGCTGTCCGACGTCGAACGCCCCCTCCTGTCCTGGCATTGGCAAGGAGCCACCGGCGAACATGATGCTGAAGATCACGAAGAAAATGCCGTAGACGATCAGTCCGGCGAAGAGCCCGCCGAAGAAGTAGATGCTGACGAACCGGATCGGGCGGATATCTGAGGAGAAGCCGAGAGAGCCGAGCCGGGTCTGGCGCAGCATGTACTGGGTCGTGAACCCGCGCCACCATGCCAGTGCGAGTCCGCCCGTCAGCGGCATCAGCAGCCAGCAGAGTACCCAGCGACCGAAGATGTCGCCCACCCAGCCGTGGTAGGTGAACCGTTCACTGCCCAGCGACATGTTGCTCACCAGATAGCGCTGGATCGTGATTGTCACCCAGGGAAGGGCGAGGCCGAGTGTGACCACGGTCGCCAGCAGCGGCACGATGATCCGGCCGAGATAGCCCCCAGTGGAACCGCTGAGGCTGCAATGGATACCGCGCCAGCTTGTACGGCGGATCATGTAGCGATGGCGCCGGTAGATCGCGATGACACCCAGGATGCCCAGCAGTGGATAAAGCGTCAGCAGCCATGCAAAGGGCGCGAACTGCGGGCCCGCGATCGCGAGGATCGCGAACTGGATGATCCAGAACGCCAGCGCCAGTGCCACGCCGACGATCAGGAATCCCAGGAACAGCTCCATGCCCCGGCCGCTGTATTCCAGGCGGCTGCCGCCCTGGGAGAGGTGCCCCCAGATGAAGCGTCGCACATTGGTCCGCGCCCAGAACCAGTATACGCCGAAGGTGGCGACCATCATCAGCATCTGGCGCAGGACCAGTTTCCGGAACTGCGTCCGGGTCGCGGAGAATTTCAGTTCCAGGCTGTTGCCTGTCCCGCCCCCGTCCGCTTCAACCGGGGCGACCTGAGGTGCCGATGGCTCCTGCGGTGGCACCGGTTCGGGCCAGCCCCGCCTGTCATCCTCGTTCATGTCGTCCCTGCCATGCTGTAGTTGTATTTCCTTGCCTGGGACACGTTATGTGTGGGGGGCGGAACTGGCAATTGTCTTGTCCGACGTCTGGCGCCATGCCCTGGCCGGGCGTAAGTTCTGCGCACGACACTTGCAGGAGCTGGCAATGAACGAGATGAATTCGCGACAGGGGCGGAACGAGCCGTCCTCCATGTTCTTCTGGCCGACAGAGGATCGCCCCATTGCCCGACGCGGCGAAGGCATCTTCATCTGGGACGACGAGGGGCGTCGCTACGTTGATGCCAGTTGCGGCCCGCAGACCACCAATGTCGGCCACGGCAACCAGTATGTGATCGATGCCCTGAAGGCGCAGATGGACGACATCTGCTACGCCTTTCGCTCGCATTTCAAGAATGGCCCGGCGGAGCGGCTGGCGGACCGGCTGGCCACGCTGGGCGCGCCGAAAGGCCTGACGCGGGCCTTCTTCTGCTCCGGCGGCTCGGAGGCCGTGGAAGGTGCGATCAAGCTGGCCCGGCAGGTCGCCGTGGCACGCGGGGAGGGGACGCGGCACAAGATCATTTCCCGCATTCCGTCCTATCACGGCTCCACCCTCGGGGCGCTGTCGCTGACCGGTGACCCGGACATGTTCGCTCCCTTCGCGCCGATGATGCCGAACCAGCCGAAGATCCGCGCGCCCTTCGTGGTCGAGCGGGCGGAGGGTGTCTCGGAGGATGAGGCCGCGCTGGCCTTCGCCGACGAACTGGAAACGGAGATCATCAATCAGGGGCCATCGACGGTGCTGGCGTTCATCGTCGAACCGGTTGGTGGCGCGGCCACGGGCGCCCTGACGCCGCCGGATGTCTATTACCAGCGCATCCGCGACATCTGCGACCGGCATGGCCTGCTGCTGATCTATGATGAGGTCATGTGCGGGTCCGGGCGCACCGGCAAGTATCTCGCGGCGGAGCACTGGCCCGCCAACCCGGACATTGTCGCCATGGCAAAGGGGCTGGCCGCCGGTTACGTGCCGCTGGGGGCCGTCATGGCGCGCGGTGACCTGGTGACCCTGGTGGAGGATTCGGGCGGCTTTGCCCATGGCCACACCTATTCAGCCGGCCCGCTGGCCTGCGCGGCCGGTCTGGCTGTGCTGGACGTGCTGATGGACAACGACCTGATCGCCAACGCGGCGGCCATGGGGACGGTTCTGAAGGCCCGGCTGGAGGGGCTGGTGGAACGGTTCCCCTTCATCGGCGAAGTGCGGGGCAAGGGGCTGATGCTCGGCTTCGACGTCATGGCGGACAGGAACAGGCGCATTCCCTTCGCGCCGGAACTCGGTGCCGGCAGTGCCATTGCCCAGGCATGCTACGACCGGGGGCTGATCATCTATTCCCGGCGTATGCTCGGCGGACTGCGGGGTGACCATTTCCTGGTGACGCCGCCGCTGAACGTGACGGAGGGAGAGATCGACATGATCATGGAACTGCTGACGCAGGCGCTGGACGACTTCGCCCCCAGGGCGCGGGAGGCCATGGCATGAGCACCGGTGTCGCGGATCAGGTCATCCTGATCACGGGCGCAGCCAGCGGCATCGGCAAGGCGCTGGTGGAGGGCTTTCTGGCCGATGGCGCCAGCGTGATGGCGGTTGACGTGGATGAGGCCGGGCTGGCGACGCTGAAGGGCGACAGGCTGCTGGCCCATGTCGCCGATGTTTCGGACGCGGAAGCCGTTGCCAACATGATCGGGCTCGCCGTGAGCCACTTCGGGCGACTGGATGTGCTGTTCAACAATGCCGGCATCGGCGTTCGCGCGCCGCTGGTCGATCATGCCCCGGCGGACTTCGAACGGCTGATCCGGGTGAATCTCGTCGGTCCCTTCCTGGCCATGCAGGTGGCCATGCCGCTGATGCAGCAGCAGGGCGGCGGGCACATCATCAACACGCTGTCGCGGGCCGGTGAGGCGGGGGGCAAGGGCTTCGGTGCCTATGGGGCCTCCAAGGCCGGGCTCTATACCCTGATGCGGACGGCGGCGCGGGAGATGCTGGGGACCGGCGTGCGGATCAATGGTCTGATCCCGGGTCCGACCCGATCGGGCATGAACCCGAAGGCACCGCAGGATCCGGCGGATGTCTATCCGACGGCGCGCTGGATGGTCGAGACCGGTGCCGGAGACCAGACCGGCCGGGTCTTCTGGAACCGGCAGGAATATCTGATGTTCGACGAAGGCAATGTGACCTTCAAGCGGGAGATTGCCTGATGGATGATGTGCAACGGATGCTGATCGAGCGGGCCTGTGAAAGGCTTCAGGTGGAATACTGTCACCTCGTCGATCACGGTACGGCGGCCAGGATCGCGGACCTGTTCACGGATGATGGCGTGTGGGCGGCGGGCAGGCGGGCCTTCGAAGGGATCGATGCGATCCGCGACAGCTTCCAGAAGCGCCAGGACAATCAGGATCGCCGATCCCGTCACGTCTGCTCCAACGCGCTGATCGACGTGCAGGACGCGGACAATGCAACGGGGACGGTCTATCTGATCCTCTACCGCCACGATGATCCGGAGAACGCGCGGACCCGACCGGCGTCCCTGCCGGAAATGGTCGGTGCCTACCGGGACACCTTCCGTCGGACGGAGGCTGGCTGGCGGTTCAGCCGTCGCGAAGTGGTCATCGACTTCGCGCCCTGATCACTCGGCCACGACCGCATTCTCCGGCAACAGCCCTTTCGGATAGAGCAGCCAGAGATCCAGCGGGCGGTTCATGCTGCCCGCCAGGCGGGCTGCCTCATCGCCCGGCCCAAGGAACAGGTCGGCGCGGCGCGGTCCCCGGATCGCGCCGCCGGTATCCTCGGCCAGCGTCAGGCGATGGATCTCCGGGTCGGATCCCTGCGCCTCTGTGGCCACGAACATCGGCAACCCGAGCGTCCAGACACGCCGGTCCACGGCTATCGAGCGGCCCGGTGTCAGTTGGGTTCCGGCGGCGCCTATTGCACCGGTGACACCCTTCCGCTCCTGAAAGAAGACGTAGGACGGGTTGAGGTCCATGATCGCCTCCGCCTCCACCGGATTGGCGGCCAGCCACTGCCGGATCGCCTGCATCGACATGTCCGCCCGCGCGATCGCACCACTGGCGATCAGGTCACGACCGATGGCGCGATAGGGGTGACCGTTCTGTGCGGCGTAGCCCACATAGGCGATCTCACCGCCGGGCAGGGCAATGCGGCCGGATCCCTGGATCTGCAGGAAGAAGAGGTCGACCGGGTCGGCGAGCCAGAAGATCGGATCGACCGTGTCGGCCAGCGCGCCGCTGCGGATTGCCGATCTGTCGGCATAGGGCACCAGCTTCTGTCCCTCCAGCCGACCGGCGATACGGGTCCCCTTCAGGTCAGGACGGAAGGATGCCAGGTCCACATCGATCAGATCGTCCGGACGTGGCAGCAGCGGAACCTGGAAACCGGCCTCTGCCTGTCGTCTCCCCTCGTAGGTAGGCTCGAAGTAACCGGTCAGCAGACCCGGCCCCTCTGCCTGCAGCGCCCAGACATCGAACCGGGCCTCGATGAAGCCCCGGTCCAGCCCGGTATTGTCTTTCAGATCGGTGCAGACCTGCCGCATGGCGTCAGCCAGTTCGCCCCTGCGCCATTTCCAGCGGGCGCACTGGCGCAGCAGGGAAGGCGCGATCGCCGAAACGTCATCGGCTTTCCAGCCGGGCAGGTCGTCGAACGTCGCCGGGGTCAACGCATGACTCGCGTCGGGAATCTTCGGTGGCTGGGGCACCATCAGCACCACGCCAACGAACAGCGCGACCGCGATCAGGATCAGCGCTGCCGCCGCCAGCCGTGTGCCTTCGATTCTCATCCGGCTGGCAGCACCGGTGCCGGATCGTTCAGATTGATGATGCGGTCGCTGTCCAGGAAGGAGAGGTTGGCCGCCCGCAGTTTCTCCGCCTCCTCATCGAACAGGAACGGCAGCAGGGCATAGCGGGTGCCGCGTGTGACCGGCATGGCCTCATGCAGCACACCACAGCCGAACACCACCGCACCGCCTGTCGGCGCGCGATAGCGGTGATCGACATATTCCGGGAACCGCAGGTCGCCGCCGTCGTATTCCTCCGCATTCAGATTGATCGTGACCGCGAAGCGACGATGCGCCGTGCCCTTGGTCGTGTTGTCGCGATGGGCGCGGAAGAAACCGCCCGATTTCTCGTCGTAGCAGGCGACCAGATAGCGTTCCAGACGGGTGGCGTTGAAGTTGAAGGCCCGGAAGATCAGCGGGCAGAGGCGACGGTTGATCGCGTCACGCACCTCCGCACGCAGGGCCTGATCCTCGATCAGGCAGTCCTGTCGACGCTTGAAACGGCTGTCCATGATGCCGACGGTGCGTCCGTCGACCTCACGCATGAAGCCGCTCTCGGAACCGCCCGTGCTCTCGAAGTAATTGATCAGCCGCCGACAGAATTCCGGCGGGATGACATTGGGCACCACCAGCACAGGTGCCTGCCGCTCGATGGTGACCGGCGGTTCACGGGGCGGAATGTGGTCCAGCATGTCGTGCAGGCGCTGCGCCAGCGAGTCCAGCGGGGCGAGGGGCTGGAAGCCGACGATGCGGACACTCTCGTCAATGACATAGGCACCGTTCAGCAGACTCGGCGGCGTTTCCCCCTGCCGGGGCTTCACCATGCGGAACCGTCGGGCAATGGCACCATCGACATCGCGGAACAGCGTGATCGGCAGGTTGGTGCCATCCTGGTCAGCCGCGACCGACGCATCAGGCCCCGGCACCACGCCGAAGACATGCACACCCTTGGAGCGCAGTGACGGCAGTGCGGCAGCCAGAACCCTGCGTGCCTGAATGCGTTCCGGCCCGTTCAGGAACACGAGCACCGCGCGGTGTCCGCCGATGGTATTGAAATGAAATGCCGGGTTCACAGTTGACGGCGCGGTGAAATCCGGGGCGGGATCACCAGGATGAAGACGCGCTGAAGGCGCCGCCAATGTATCCATGATCAGTGCGCGGAGCGGGTCGCGATCAGTTCCCAGTTCGGGTCACGGGAACGCGTGTCGCGGGCAAAGGTCCAGATCTCGGTCAGCGTGTTCACGTCATTCGGATCACCTGCGATGACGCGTCCTTCCGAATCCTTTGTGGCCGAGATCATGCTCGAAACGAACTTCACGGTCACTTCCGCGACCTTGCTATCGGTCAGTTCCGCCTCGACGATCTCCGCCTGCTTGATGCCGACCAGCGTGGTTTCCTGCGTCTGTTTCGCGGCCTCACGCGCATCGATGGCTGCGGAGAAGCTGCCGAAGACCTTCTCGGCCAGCAGCGGCCTCAGCGTATCCCTGTCCCCGGCGGCGAAGGCATTCACGATCATCTCGTAGGCGCCGCGTGCGCCGTCGGCGAATGTGCGGCGGTCGAAGTTCGGGTCCGCCTTGCGGATCGCGTACAGGCCCTGCTCCAGCGGTGAGGCGTCCTCGGCCGGTGGCATGTCATCCTCCGGCCTGTCGTCGCGCCTTACGCCGTCGCGGGCCGGCAGATCGATGATGTTGTCACCGCGCTCGTCAGATGCCTCGGACGGCTTCGTGCCCAGGCCCCCGAGACGCGTCCGCGGGTGCTCCTGCTCATGCCCCGTGCGGCGGCCAAGCGTGTTCCGCAGCCGCAGAATCAGGAATGCTGCGATCATGCCGAAGATTACAATCTCGAAAATCGGGAATCCGTTACCCATATTCCACTCACTGGCGCGTGCGCCGGGGGTTGATGATTGCCCTCGCTTGCGGGCTTCACTGCAACCAACATAGGCCGCGGACACCGCGCGAACAAGCCATGCCCCTGCTATTCCTGCTTCTCTTCATTGCAATGCCGATCATCGAGATCGCGGTCTTCATCCAGGCCGGTGACGTGATCGGCCTCTGGCCCACGCTGGCTATCGTCATCGTCACCGGTGTCGCGGGGACAATCCTGCTGCGTACACAAGGATATGGCGTCGTCGGGCGCATCCGCGCGCGCATGGAGGAGGGACAGCCGCCACTCTTCGAGATGTTCGAAGGCCTGTGCATCTTCGCTGCGGGACTGCTGCTGCTGACGCCGGGTTTCGTGACTGACAGCATCGGATTCCTGCTGTTCCTGCCCCCGCTGCGGCGACTTATCGCGGTCTCCATCGCCAGTCGGGTGAAGGTGCATGTCCGCGCCAGCGCGGCGCAGGGACCGCACAGCGGACCCCGCCGCGGTCCCGATGGCAGCGGGCCGGTCATCGACGGCGAATATGAAACGGTCGATCCCGACCGCGAGAAACTGCGTTAGGCGGTCAGACGACCCGTTTCTCGCGCAGGGCGGCGATCACGTCGGCGCCATAGCCCAGGTCGGCCAGGATCTGATCGGTATGCTCGCCCAGCATCGGTGCACGGTGGCGGATACCGCCGGGCGTGCTGCTCAGGTTGATCGGCGCGG
This sequence comes from Minwuia sp. IMCC3009, assembly GCF_029909415.1. Taxonomy (GTDB): domain Bacteria; phylum Pseudomonadota; class Alphaproteobacteria; order Minwuiales; family Minwuiaceae; genus Minwuia. The sequence continues at coordinate 2,156,747 of NZ_CP123781.1, read as the reverse complement.
AGGCGATCGGGGCAGGGGCGGGAACATCCGGGTACTCGACGCCCTGCAGGAAGCCCATGGCCTGGATATGCGGGTCGTCCAGCGCCTGCTGCGGTGAATGCATCGGACCGGCGGGAACGGAGGCGGCGGCGTAGTCGGCCAGCACATCCACGGTCTTGCGCCCCTTCGCATGTTCACGCGCGATTTCCGAGAGGATCTCGCCATTGTCGCCGCGGTCGAGGTCGCTGGTGAAGCGCGGGTCATCCTTCAGTTCCGGGCGACCGACCATGTCGGCCCAGCGTTCGAACAGCGGCCGGCCCACCACCTGCACGATGATCCAGCCATCGCCGGTCTGGATGATGTCGGTCGGGCCTGCGGTCTGGCCTCGGTTCAGGGTGGGCTTGCGGTTGATGCCGGTCAGGGCCTGTTCGATCAGCGCCGCATTGCCGATGGTGAGCGCGGAACGCACCAGCGCCCCCTCCACCATCTGGCCCTCACCGGTCTTGTCGCGGTGCATCAGGGCCACCAGCGTGCCGATGGCGGACATCATGGCGGTGGTGAAATCGACGAAGGGGGCAGCGAACTTCACCGGCTGATCCTCGGACCCCGACATGTAGGTGCTGCCCGACATGACCTGGCCGATGCCGTCGAAGCCGACCCGGTCGCTGTAGGGACCGCCGTGGCCATAGGCGGAGACGGTGGTCAGGATGATGTCCTTCTTGATCTTGCGCAGGCTTTCCAGGTCCAGACCCATGGCCAGCAGGCCCTGCGGCGGCAGGTTGGCCACCACCACATCGGCGGTCTCCACCAGCTTCGCCACGATCTCCCGACCTTCCGGCTTCATCGGATTCAGCGTCATGCCGCGCTTGTTGCGGTTGACCTGCATGAACAGGGCGCCGACGCCGCCGTCACCGTTCACGGGGGTGGTGTAGCGATCCTCCGATCCCGCGACCTTCTCGATACGGATCACGTCGGCACCGAACTCGGCCAGCAGGGTGGCGCAATAGGGTCCGGCGATATAGCGCCCGAAATCCAGCACCCGGTAACCGCTCAACACACCACTCATCTTGCATTCCTCCCCAGGATCGCGGCGCCGCAGCGCGCACTTATCGTCGTTCTATGCTCATCTTCATACCGAAGCGCGGACGCAACGTCACGATGCCCTGTGGCATGACAGGGTGGCCCTGCTTCAGACGCAGGCGATAGCGCCGGGCGATCATGGCCAGCGCCAGCCGTCCCTCCGTCTGCGCGAACCCGGACCCGATGCAGATGCGCGGGCCGCCGCCGAACGGGAAATAGGCGTGCTTGTGGCGGGCATGAACCTTCTCGTCGGCGAACCGGTCCGGGTTGAAGATTTCCGGGTCCGGCCAGAGCCGGGGATTGCGGTGCGTGATGTAGGGGCTGACCGTCACATAGGCCCCCCTCGGCACCAGCAGTCCGTCGCCACCTTCTCCATCCAATCTGTCAGCTTTCTCCGCGAAGCGACTGATTGAAAAGGCCGGTGGATAGAGCCGCAACGTCTCGTCAAAGATCATGCGGGTACGTTGCAGCGGGTGCAGGTCATCGAATCCGGGACGCCGTTCCCCGAGCATCCGTGTCACTTCCCGGTGCAGCAGGGCATCCTCGTCCGGGTGCTGGTCCAGCAGGTAGAACACCCAGGTCAGGGCCTGCGCCGTCGTCTCGTGACCGGCGGCGAACAGGGTGACGACCTCATCGCGCAACTGCGCATCGGTCATGCCCTCGCCGGTTTCCGGGTCGCGCGCGTCCAGCAGCATCTGCAGCAGATCCTCCCCCGGTTCCGCAGCGCTGCGGCGGGTCTCGATCAGGTCGAGGATCATGCGGTCCAGGGTGGCCAGTGCCCGCTTTGCCTCCGGGTCTCGGATGCGCGGCAACCATTCGGGCAGGCCCAGCATCTCGATCACCGGCGTCCGACCGAAGCTGCTGATCAGGGTCGCGACGGCCTTGCCCAGTTCATCGATGGAGGTTCCGAGATCGCGGGAAAACAGGGTCCGCGCCACGATCTCCATGGTCAGGCGCATCATCTCCTGCGCGATGTCCACATGGCGACCGGTGTCGGCAATGGCGTCCCAGCGTTCGATCAGCCCCTCGGTACATTCGGCCATGATGTCGGCCAGGACCCGCAGACGCCTGTAATGGAAGGCCGGAGCGGCGATGCGGCGCTGCCTGCGCCAGAAGGTGCCTTCCGACGTCAGCAGGCCGTTGCCGAGGGCAGGGCCCAGGATACGGCGGTTCAGACGACCCTTGGTGTAGATGTCGGGCTTCTCCACCAGGATCTCGTGGATCCAGTCCGGGCGGTTCACCAGGATGAACGGCTGGAACCCGATGCGGCGGAAGGTGCAGTCCTTGTCGAAGACGTAGGGCGGATAGACCTCGATGATGTTGTCGCGGATGGTCCGGATGGTCTCCACCACGCTCAGCCGCCGGTCCTTGCCCGGATGGCGCTGGCGCGGGCGGTTGCTCAGGTCCACCGCATCGATCATCGGCGTCTTTCGTCCTCACTGGCGAAGGGGTTCTTCGACTTGCGCAGCATAATCCGGATCGGCACGCCGTGCAGCCCGAACGTGTCCCGCAGGCCATTGACCAGATAGCGCTCGTAGGCCGAGGGCAACTGACCACCGGAGGACGTGAACAGGCTGAAGGTCGGCGGACGCGCCTTGACCTGGGTCATGTAGCGGATGCGGAACCGGCGTCCGTCCACCAGCGGCGGCGGATGTTTCCGGGTCATTTCCTCGATCCAGCGGTTCAGACGCGCCGTGCTGACACGCAGGTTCCAGGCCTTCTCCGCCTTCAGGACTGTCGGCAGCAGCTTGTCCACGCCGCGCCCCTTCAGGGCCGAGAAAGTGACGATCGGGACGCCCTTGATCTGGGCAAGCTGGGTTTCCAGCTTGTAGCGGATCTCCGTCATGGTCTCGGCGCCGTCTTCCACCAGGTCCCACTTGTTGACGCCGATGACGAGGCCGCGGCCCTCTTCCTCCGTCTGCCGCGCGATCACCAGATCCTGCCGTTCCAGCGGCTGTGTGGCATCGATCAGCAGGACAACGATCTCCGCGAACTGCACCGCGCGCAGGCCATCGGCAACCGCGAGCTTTTCCAGCTTCTGGTTCACCCGGGCGCGGCGGCGCATTCCGGCGGTGTCATAGAGACGGATGGTGCGCCCTTCATGTTCCCAGTCGACGGAGATGGAATCGCGCGTGATGCCGGCCTCCGGCCCCGTGAGCAGCCGTTCCTGGCCGATGATCCGGTTGATCAGGGTGGACTTGCCCGCGTTCGGGCGACCGACAATGGCCAGCATCAGCGGCTTGTTGTCAGGGTCGTCCTCGACCGTCTCCCCGTCGTCGTCCGGGGCGAAGGGCAGCAGCGCGTCATGCAGATCGACCATGCCTTCGCCATGCTCGGCCGAGATGGCGACCGGGTCACCCAGACCCATGCCGAAGGCGTCATAGATGCCGCCTTCGCCCGCGCGGCCCTCGCACTTGTTGGCGACGACGATGACCGGCACCTCGCTGCGGCGCAGCCAGTCGCCGAAGTGCTGGTCCACCGGGGTCACCCCGGCGCGCGCATCGATGACAAAAAGCGCGACATCCGCCTCCGCCAGGGCCAGCTCGGTCTGCTGGCGCATGCGCGCCTCCAGACTGTTGTCGAAGACATCCTCCAGACCGGCGGTATCGATCACCCGGAATTCCAGCCGGGCGATATGGCCCAGGCCCTCCCGGCGGTCGCGGGTGACACCCGGCAGGTCATCGACAAGCGCCAGTCGCTTGCCCACCAGACGGTTGAACAGCGTGGACTTGCCGACGTTGGGTCGGCCGATGATGGCAACAGTGAAACTCATGAGTCAGGCCGTTCTATCGATAGGCGACGAGATCGCCGCCATCCGTGACTATGTACAGCGTTTCCCCCGCCACGACGGGTGCCACCGAAATACTGTCGGAGAACTTGATGCTTCCGAGGGCAGAACCGTCATAGGGGGACATGGACCAGACGGCGCCATTGCTGCCCGCCACGATCAGGCGATCACCGGCCAGAACCGGGCCGACCCAGGTGATGCGCCCGCGCTTGTCCTCCACATCGGTGAACTTCGGCATCTGGGTGACCCAGCGGATGCCGCCATCCAGCGTCGAGAGCGCCACGAGCTCGGCCTCGTTGGTGACGATGAACAGGAAGCCACCTGCGATCCAGGGGGTCTCGCTGCCGGCCATGTCCTGATCCCAAAGGCGATTGCCCTGACGCAGATCATAGGCAGCCAGATAGCCGCCATGGCTGATCGCATAGACCTTGCCGTCGTCGATGATCGGCTGACCGTCCAGGTCGTTGATCGAGCCGAGCGGGGTGATGCGCCGGGCGCGGACAAGCTGGTCCGACCAGAGGGCCTGCCCGGTATCAGCACGCAGCGTGTAGAGCTCGCCGGACGAATAGGGCGCCAGCACGAACGGGCCCTGCGCCGAAGGGGCAGGGGCACCGATCAGCTCCGCCGCCTCGATGATGCCCTGGTGCTGCCAGAGCTCGGAGCCATCCTCGATGCTCAGCGCGAACAGCCGGTTCTCGGAGGCGAGCAGGAATATCCGGCCATTGCTGATGGTCGGTGCGCCGCGTACCGGGCCGTCGACCTTGCCGCGCCAGTAGTAGCGGCCTGTCGCAAGCTCCATGGCGTAGATATCGCCATAGGCGGTTGCCACGACAAGGCGACCCTCGCCAATGGCCATGCCGCCGCCGATCTCCCCCAGGTCCTCGCCCCGACGTGCCAGACCGACACGCCAGATGCGTTCCCCGGTGCGGGCATTGAACGCGGTGATCTTGGCCTCGGAGTCCATCGTGTAGACGCGGCCACCCGCAACCAGCGCGCGGGAGACGATCTGCTCCTCACCATCCGCGCCCGCACCGATGTCAGCGCTCCAGACACGCTGCAGCGACGGACCAAGTGCGACATGCTGCATGGCGGCGTTTGATGTTCCGGCGGACTGGGGCCATTCCGCATTGACGAAGGGGGCAGGCAGGATGACTTCCAGATCCTGCACACGCTGCTCCGGCTCCAGCTTGGATTCCAGCGCCAGGATCGAGATCCGTTCGCCGGGCAACCGGGGTTCTTCCGACGTGAACCAGCCACTGACCGTATCGCAACCGGAAAGGGTCAGCGCCAGCGCACCCGCCGCAGCCAGTCGGATGAAGGGGTGACGGGCAAGCATGTCACTCGGCCCCGAGCGCCCGCAGGAACTGTTCGGCGCGGGCCTTGACGCCGGCAGTTGATGTGGCGTCCTGGGTCAGATCCTTCAGGGTGGCGATCGCACCGGCCCTGTCCCCCGCAGTCAGTTGCGCGGCGGCCTGGACCTCGCGGGCCATGCCGCGGAAGGGGCCTGATCCATCAATGACCGGCTGCAGTCGTTCGGTCGCCGCATCGGCACCATCGGTCTTCAGCGCCAGCATCGCCGCCTTGATCGCGGCCAGATCCCGCTGTTCGGCGGGCAGGTCGTCATCGCGACGGATGCGGTCGAAAGCCGACAGGGCTGCGGCGTCATCTCCGGCTGCGGCACGCGCGGCAGCGGCCTGCTGGCCGGCAAGGGCGCGATAGCCGTCCGATCCCTCCGCGACCAGAGCCTCGAAGATCTCTGCCGCCTCAGCAGGTTTGTCGCTTTCGAGCAGGATCATCGCCTCTTCGAACCGGGCACCCTGCGCCTGCTGTTCGGCGGCGGTATATTCGCGCCAGCCGACGATTGCGGCGGTGGCCGCGATCACCAGCACAACGGCGGCGATCGCATAGGGGCCATAGCGGCGCGCCATCTCTGTTGCACGGTCGCGGCGGACATCTTCGTCCACCTCACGGAAAATCAGATCGTCGCTCAACGCTGCCGCCTGCTGTTACCTTGGGATCAGAACAAGCGCACTAGATAGCGACTGCCCGGATGCTATGCAAACGGCGTGAGCAGCCATGCCCGCTTTTTCGCAGGCGTGCGGGCCGGATCGGCCGTTCAGTGGCCCTCCGCGAGCAGGCTGCGTGCGATCCGGGCAACATCTTCCGACGCGGGGCTGAGCGGATGCCGTTTCAGCATCGGTGTCTGTCGCCGGATCGTGTCGTTGACGTTCGGGTCGCGGGTGATGATCCCGGCCAGCCGCGGCTTCACCTTCAGGAAGTTCTCGCAGGCCGTCGAAAGCTTGGCGAAGGTCCGCTCCCCCTCCGCGCGGCCACCGCACATGTTGACCACCACGCGGAAGTCGCCGCCCGGCCGGTCGGCGTGCAACAGCTTGATCAGGGCATAGGCATCGGTGATCGCGGTGGGTTCTTCCGTCGTTATCACCATCGTTGGTCCCGAATTGGCGGCGAGACCGCGAATGCTGCGGTCGACACCGGCACCCAGGTCCAGAACGACGTGATCGTAGACCTGTGCGGCGGCCAGCAGTCCATGGCGCAGCAGGCTTATCTGATCGTTGCGGACGTTGACCATGCGGGCCGAGCCCGAACGACCGGCGACCATGTCGAATCCGGTCTCGGGTGACTTCGTGACCACCTCGTCGAAGCGTTTCGTGCCCAGCACTGCCTCACTGAGGTCGTGTGAGGGATTGAGGCCCAGCTGGATATCGATATTGGCGAGGCCCAGATCGCCGTCGAACAGCAGCACCTTGCGGCCCGCCTGCGCCAGCGCATGTGACAGCGTGATGGCGAACCAGGTCTTCCCCACGCCGCCCTTGCCCGATGCGACAGTGATCAGTTTCTTTCCCGACAGGGCCTCCGGATGCGTGGCGGCCTTGTCGCTGGAGCGGGAGCGTATGGTTTGGTCGCTCATGCGTGCTTCCTGACTTCATCCAGTTCCGCCGCGCCGTCCGGGTCATTCAGGATCAGGCGCGCCAGAGCGGTCGGGGTGAGAGGGTAGAGACCGTCGGCGATGACGGGGGAGGCACCGGCAGCGGCAAAGCTGAGGCCGGTCGCTGCGGCGGCCAGGATGCCGCCGATGCGGCGTGCCGTGTCGATGCGGGTCGCCACCAGTCGCGTGACACCGAGTTCCGCAAAGACGTAGGCGATGTCCTCATATTCATAGGGGTCGCCACCGGCGGGCAGCACCAGTACCGGTTCCGCATCATTGATCTCGATGGTCTCGCGCAGTTTCTGGATGTCGGCGTCATCGAACGGGTTCACTCCCTCCGTGTCGATGATGCGTGGCCCGGACCATTCCAGTCGGCGACCAGGGGACAGGCGGACAGGCCGGTTGTCCAGGATCTCGGCCAGTTCCATCAGCCTCATCTCGCCGCCCGGCCGTTCGATATCCGTCGTGGCGATCTTGAGGGGGCGACCGGACAATATCGATTCAACCGCGTACTTGGCGGCAACGACGGTCTTTCCCGCGCCCGGCGGTCCAACAAGGACCAGGGCATTGTCGGATGGGCGACCAAAGGGCTTGAACCGGAACACATGCTCCATTCCCGCCGCGAGAGAGACTGTCAGTGAGGGGTCATTGACCTCTGCCGCACGTCGGCAAAGCTTCTCGTTGACCTCCAGCGGGGCACCGTGAAACGCAACAGCGCGAAGCAGCCGCTCCGCTTCTTCCGGCAACTGGTCCTCGTCCTCGTTGACTTCCAGAGGCAACACATTCGGGCCAAGATCACGGTCCCGGACCTGGAAGGTGTCGATGACCGGGTCATCCGTCGGATCGATGGCGGCGGTGACCTCGACACCCTCCGCGACGTCCCGGTTTCCGAGAATGACGGCATCGCGACCGAGTTCCTGGCGGACGAGCCGCAGGGCCTCGCTCATGGACCGCGCTGTGAAGGTTCGGATCCGCATCGTCTATCAGACCTGTGCCAACTGACGCAGGCGCACCTTCGGGTGCACCTCGTTCTGCGACATTACCACGGTCGCACCGCGGATGCGCTCGACGATGGAGCGCACGAAGGGCCGGATGGCCGGGCTGGTCAGCAGTACAGGGTCCTGGCCCTGCTGGCCCAGCCGGTCATAGGTCATGCGAATGGCTCCGATGAACTCCTGCACCTTGCTGGGGGCCATGGCGAGCTGGCGTTCCTCGCCCTGGCCGACGAGGGCTTCCGCGAAGGCGCTTTCCCAGTCGGGGGAGAGGGTAACCAGCGGCAGGAAGCCGTCGGGCATCAGGTTGGCGTTGCAGATCTGGCGCGACAGGCGGGTGCGCACATGCTCCGTGATCAGGCTGACATTCTTGGTGAAGCCGACGGCGTCGGAGATGCCCTCCAGCACCGTCGCCAGATCGCGGATGGAGACGCGTTCGGCCAGCAGGTTCTGCAACACGCGCTGCACGGCGGAGACACTGATCTGGCTCGGGATCAGGTCGTCGACCAGCTTGCGATGGGCGTCAGGCAGCTCGTCCAGCAGCTTCCGGGTCTCGGCGTAGGACAGCAGGTCGGGCATGTGATCCTTCAGCACCTCGGTCAGATGCGTCGTGACCACGGTTGAGGCATCGACCACCGTCAGGCCGCGGAAGCTGGCTTCTTCGCGCAGGGAATCGTCCACCCACTTGGCGGGCAGGCCGAAGGCAGGCTCCGTCGTGTTCTCGCCCGGCATGTCGATGTCACCGCCGGCGGGATCAAGCACCATCAGCTTGTTGGCGCGGACGTCGCCCGTACCGGCTTCCACTTCCTTGATGCGGATGGAATAGGTGTTCGCGCCGAGCTGCATGTTGTCGAGGATGCGGACGCTGGGCATGACGAAGCCCATGTCGGTGGCGATCTGGCGCCGCAGGGCGCGGATCTGGTCGGTCAGCTTCGGACCATTGGTGTCGCCCTCCACCAGTTTCAGCAGGCCATAGCCGATCTCCAGCCGCAGGTCGTCGATGGCCAGGATCTCGGCGATGGGCTGTTCGGCGGGCTCGGCGGCGGCGGCTTCGGCGCCATCCACAACCTCCGCATCGACTGTCGGCTGCTGTCCCTTGCGGTACAGCGTCCAGGCCCCGAAGCCGGCGGCACCGGCCAGGATCCAGAAGGGAATGAGCGGAATGCCCGGCAGCAGCGACAGGGCGACAAGCAGGAACGAGGAGATGCCGAGAGACGCGGGATAGCCGCTGAACTGACGGAACAGGGCCTTGTCGGCAGACCCGGAGACACCGGCCTTGGAGACCAGCAGACCGGCCGCCGTGGAGACGATCAGCGCCGGGATCTGGGAGACCAGACCGTCACCGACGGTCAGCAGGGTATAGGTCTGCCCGGCCTCCATGAAGCTCATGTCGTTCTGGGCGACACCGATGATGATGCCGCCGATGACATTGATGAAGGTGATCATCAGGCCGGCGATGGCGTCGCCACGAACGAACTTGGATGCACCGTCCATGGCGCCGAAGAAGGTGCTCTCGTCCTCCAGGTCCTTGCGGCGGCTGCGGGCCTCGTCCTCGTTGATCAGGCCGGCCGAAAGGTCGGCGTCGATCGCCATCTGTTTGCCGGGCATGGCGTCCAGAGTGAAGCGCGCGGCCACTTCCGCGATGCGCCCGGAACCCTTGGTGATGACCACGAAGTTCACGATCACCAGAATCGCGAAGACGATGATGCCGATGACGAAATTGCCGCCCATGACGAAGTTGCCAAAGGCTTCGATGACCTGACCGGCGGCGTCGGTGCCATTGTGCCCCTCCGACAGGATCAGCCGGGTGGAGGCCATGTTCAGGGCCAGCCGTATCATGGTGGCAATCAGCAGCACGGTGGGGAAGGAACTGAATTCCAGCGGTTTCTGGATGAACAGGCATGTCATCAGCACCATCACCGAGAAGGTGATGGAGATGGCGAGACAGAAGTCCAGCAACCAGCCCGGCATGGGCAGGATCAGGACAACCAGGATGGCAACGACACCCAGGGCCAGCGCAATGTCGCCGCGCCGGGCGAGCTGGCGCAACAGGCCAAGCGCTTCGGGGCCGCCGAAGGGGCTGCCTGTTCCGCCGGTGCTGCCCGTCGCTACTGCGCTGCTGCCGCGTTCTGCCGGAAGCTGGTCGCTCAAATCAGGATCCTCGGATGTCGGAAAGGGGTTTCATGAAGGGCGTTCGGTGATCAGACGGCGTAGCGGCGCATCTCGCCGGGACCGGGCACGGGGATTCCTTCTTCCGTGTAGGCCTTCAGCTTGTTGCGCAGCGTACGGATCGAGATGCCGAGGATGTTCGCGGCATGGGTCCGGTTGCCGAGGCAGTGATCCAGGGTCTCCAGGATCAACTGCCGTTCCACCTCCGCCACCGTGCGACCGACCAGGTTCGCTGCTTCCGCGTCCTCACCCTCCACGGGCAGGGACGAGACAGCGGCCCCACCCGTCGCGGCCGCCACGACGGCGACCGGGGACTGGGTGGCGGCGGGGCGGCTGCCGTCGGGCAGCACGATGGCCATTTCCTCGATCTCGTCCTCGGTGGCCAGCAGCACGGCACGGTGCATGGTGTTTTCCAGCTCACGCACATTGCCCGGCCAGGCGTGGCGCTTCAGAACCGCCAGGGCGCCGGCGGACAGGGGGCGCGGCGGGACGGCATTGGCGTCGGCGTACTTGCGCACGAAGTGGTCGGCCAGCAGGGCGACATCTTCCAGCCGCTCCCGCAGCGGCGGCAGCACCAGGTTGACCACGTTGAGCCGGTAGAGCAGGTCTTCGCGGAAGTTGCCCTGGCGGACTTCCTCGACCAGGTCGCGGTTCGATGTGGCAATGACGCGGATGTCGACCTTCACCGGCTTGGAGCCGCCGACACGGTCGATCTCGCGCTCCTGAATGGCGCGCAGCAGCTTGGCCTGCAGGCGGATATCCATTTCGCTGATCTCGTCCAGCAGCAGGGTGCCGCCGTCCGCTTCCTCGAACTTGCCGACGCGGCGGGTCACGGCACCGGTGAAGGCACCCTTCTCATGACCGAACAGTTCCGATTCCAGCAGGTTGTCGGGGATCGCGGCGCAGTTCACCGCGACGAAGGCCTTGTCGCTGCGACGGCTCTTCTGGTGAATGTGGCGGGCCATGACTTCCTTGCCCGTGCCGCTTTCGCCCGTGATCATGATGCAGGCGTTGGACGGGGCGATCTGGTCGGCCAGCTTCATCACAGCATGCATCCGCTGATCGCGGAACAGCAGGTCGGTATCGTCGTCAGCCACGGCCTTCAGCACCGCCGCGATCAGCTCGGGGTCCGGGGGCAGGGGCACATATTCCTTGGCGCCGCCCTTGATGGCGCGGACGGCGGCGTCCGTGTCGTTTCCGACACCGCAGGCCACGACCTCCAGGTTGATGTGTTCGCTGATCAGCTGGGTGACGAAATCACCGATATCCAGCTTCACGTCCACCATGGCCAGGTCCGCGCCACGTCCGGCGCGAAGCTGCACCAGTGCGTCGCTTACCGTGTTCACATGGGCCACCTTGGCACCATTCTGGATGGCGATCTTGCTGGCTGCACCGAACTGTCCGGACAGGGGACCGACGATCAGAAGTCTCATCTGGTATTCTCCTTTGAGCGTCAGGCTGCGTAGTAGCGGACGCGTTTCAGCGGCGGCAGCAGGCTGTTGATCAGCGCCTCGAGATGGCGCGGGTTTTCCTTGCAACTGATGGAGCGGGCGGCGGCGGCATAGAGGCGGTTCAGCGTTGCCTCCTCCTCCGTGTGATGCTCCAGCTTGGTGGCGAGCGGATGCAGGACCATGTTGGCCAGGATCGCGCCATAGAGGGTGGTCAGCAGGGCCAGGGCCATGGCCGGACCGATCTCCGTCGGATTGTCGAGGCGGCCCAGCATCTGGACCAGGCCCAGCAGGGTGCCGATCAGGCCCATCGCAGGGGCGATCTCGCCCGCGCGGTGCAGGACAGCGGCGCTGAGCTTCTCGCGCTGGACCTGGGAGCCGACATCGTTGCTGAGGATGCGTTCGATCTCCTGCGTCGGCGTGTCGTCGACGACAAGCTGCATGGCCTTGCGCAGGAACGGCTCGTTGCGCTCCCGCTGCAGCCTGGCGGGCAGGGCCAGATGGCCATGACGGCGGGCCTCGTCGGCCAGCTTCACGGCCAGCATCGCCGCTTCGGAGGGGTCGCGCAGGCGGCGGAACATGATCGAGAAGACAGCAGGCAGCGTACGCAGCACATCGCCCAGCGGATAGCTGATCAGGGTCACGGCCAGCGTGCCGCCGAGGACGATCAGCAGGGACGGCAGGTTCAGGAAAGCCCTGAAACCATCCCCCAGCCAGATGACGCCGCCCAGCACGAGGACGCTCGCCACCAGGCCGATCAGCGTTGCAAAGTCAAAGCGTGCGAACATGTTCCACAGCCCCCCGGATCAGCCCCGACTGCCCTTGATGATTTCCGTCATGGTCACGCCGAGACGGTCATCGACGACCACGACCTCACCGCGCGCGACGAGCCGGTTGTTGACGTAGATGTCGATGGCCTCACCGACCTTCCGGTCCAGTTCCACGACCGCGCCCTTGCTGATGCGCATCAGCTGGCTGACCTGCATCCGGGACCGGCCGAGCACTGCCGAAACCTGAACCGGAATATCAAAGACGGTCTCCAGGTCACTGGCAGTACGTGAAATATCCTCATCATCTTCATCGCCACTGGTGGTCGCGACGGCGGTGCCGGTGTTGGCTTCATCCTTGATCTCATTCAGGTCGAGGTTGGTTTCGTCAGCCATCTCGAATTACTCCATTCCGCCGTTCTGGCGTTCGTTCTCGTCAAGGAAACGGTCCACTGCCTCGGCAATCGCTGCCTCGGTTGCGGCATGGTCGCGGCTGGCGCCGCCGTCGGCCCATTCGACGCGCGCGTCCTGGGGGCCCATCGTGTCATCGGGCAGCAGCACCACCCGACCGGCAAAACCGGCACCCGTTGCCATCTGGTCGATGCGGTCGCGCAGGTTGTTCGCCACGGTTTCGGACGTGCGGACCACCAGGCGGGGTTCGTCGCGCAGTTCCTTCAGGCAACCGGTCACCAGACTCTCGATTTCCCGCTCCGGAAAGCGGGTGATCAGGGTCTCGGCGAGACGCCTGCCGATCGCGATGCCGACCTGCGCGGCCTCCCTGGCCTGTCGGGCCTCGATGTCGCCCAGGGTCATCCGGCATTCATCGATGCCGCTGGCGATCATGCCGAGCGTTGCGGAGGCCGCGGCCTCCACCTCCTGCCCGGCAAGCTGGCGCCCGCGCCGCTCGCCCTCGGCCAGGGCCTCGGCGCGTGCGGCGTCCAGGTCGGCAGCCTCATAGACCTCCGCCTTCTGGCGCTTGTGCAGAATGCTGCCACCGGTGTCGAAATCATGATCGAAGAGGAACTTCTCAGCCACGTCAGTACACCAACTCGTCGTCGCCCTTGTTGTCCGCCATCATGATGTCGCCCTTCTGGGCAAGATCCTTGGCGGCATTCACCATCTCCATCTGGGCAGCTTCCACATCACGCAGCCGCACGGGGCCCATGGCCTCCATGTCCTCGCGCAGGATCTTGGCCGCGCGTTCCGACATGTTGGAGAAGAAGAGATCGCGCAGCGTGTCGGAGGCGCCCTTCAGCGCCATGCCCAGCTTGTCCTTGTCCACGACCCGCAGCAGGGTCTGCACACCTGCCGGATCCAGCTTGGAGAGATCCTCGAACGTGAACATCAGCGCCTTGATGCGCTCCGCCGAGTCGCGGTTGCGTTCCTCCAGCGCGGAGACGAAGCGGTTCTCCGTCTGGCGATCCAGATTGTTGAAGATCTCCGCCATCATCTCGTGGCTGTCACGGCGGTTGGTGCGCGCCAGGTTGTTCATGAACTCGATGCGCAGGGTTTCCTCGACCTTGTCGAGCACATCCTTCTGCACCGATTCCATGCGCAGCATCCGCGCCACGACTTCCAGCGCGAAATCCTCCGGCAGGGCCGCAAGCACGCGGGACGCATGGTCGGGCTTGATCTTGGCCAGAACCACCGCGACGGTCTGCGGATATTCGTTCTTCAGATAGTTGGCGAGAACGGTCTCGTTCACGTTGCCCAGCTTGTCCCACATGGTGCGACCGGCGGGGCCGCGAATGTCTTCCATGATCTGCTCGACGCGTTCGCGGGGCAGGGACTTGCCAAGCAGCCGCTCCGCGCTCTCGAAGCTGCCGACCAGCGAACCACCGGCGGACATCTGGTTGGCGAAATCGACGAACAGCCGCTCCACGGTCTCCGACGTCACGGAGCCGAGGTTGGCCATGGTCTGGGAGATTTCCTTCACTTCCTCGTCGTCCAGCATCTCCCACAGGGGTGCCAGGCTCTCGTCGGAAAGCGAGAGGATCATGATCGCGGCCTTCTGGGAGCCGGAAAGGTTGCGATAGTCGAGAACGGCCATTGTCCTGTCCCTTTTCCTGCTCAGCGGTCCTGATAGAGCCATGTGCGAAGGATCGCGACGGCCTCTTCAGGGTGCTTGTTGACGATCTCGGAGATCTTGTTGAGGGAGGATTCCTTCACCCGGCCCTCGACCTGATTGATGTCGATGGACGACTCCCTTTCGGGCAACGCGGTGCCGGAGGGCCGGCTGTCGGACAGGGCAGGCATTGCGCCTGATCCGTCGCCGCCAATGGCGTAATCGCCGCCACTGCCGATACGGGCCTGTCCACCGCCCATCCCGCCTGCGCCTGCCAGGGCGATCGTATCGGATCCGGTATCGAGATTTCCGGCGCTCAGGACGCGGTTCAGCATCGGGCGAACAACCAGCAGCATGACCAGTAGCGCGACGATACCCAGGACAAGGATCTCCGCGACCCGCATGATCTCCGACTTGGTGAATCCGGCGACCGCGAACTCGGGTTCGGCGGCCTCGAAAGAAGTCTCGATGTCCGCGAAGCGAAGGTTGCTGATCGTCACGCTGTCACCGCGATCCTCGTCGTATCCCACGGCGGACTGGACCAGGCGGGTCAGCTCCGCGATCTCGTCCTCCGTCCTGGGGCGATATTCCGCGACACCTTCCGCGTTCGGCTCATAGACACCATCGACCAGCACGGCGACGGAGATCCGGCGCAGCACGCCAGCCTCCCGCACCTGGGTCGTGGTCTCGCGGGTGATCTCGTAGTTGACGGTCTCCTCCGTCGATTCATCCGATGTGGAAATCCTGTCGGAGCCGCCCAGCGCACCGTTCTGGCCCGGAAGGTTGGTGGCGACGGTCACCGCATCCTGCTGGTTGCCTTCGGAGGAGTTGGAGCGTTCCTCGCGGATCTGTGTGGAGCGGACGACCTGGCTGTCCGGGTCATAGCTCTCCCGATTGGTCGTCACGCGGTCATAGTCGATCTCCGCCGCGACCTCGGCCCGGACCCGGCCTGCGCCGATGGTCTGTTCCAGCAGGGTCTCGACCGCGCGCTTGATCCGGCGCTCGTGCCCCTGACGCAGTTCCTGGAGGGCCGTGGGAGCGGTGAGCGGGTCATCGCCATCCTCCAGCGCGCGGGAAAGCAGGTTGCCGCGGCTGTCGACGACGGACACGCGACCCGGCTCCAGCCCCGGCACTGCGGCGGCGGCGAGGTTCTGCACCGCGGCGACCCGGTCGCGACCCAGGTTGCCGCGGGTCTTCAGCATGATGGAGGCGCTGGGCTGCTGGGTCTGGCGGGCAAAGACCTCACGCTTGGGCAGCACCAGGTGCACCCGCGCAGCCTCGACACCGTCGAGGGAGGAGATGGTCCGCGCCAGCTCACCCTCCAGCGCACGCAGCAGGTTGATGTTCTGCACGAAACTGGTGGTGCCCAGTGAATCAGTATTGTCGAAGATCTCGTAGCCGACCGAGCCACCGAGCGGCAGGCCTTCCTCCGCTGCGGCCATGCGCATCCGCGCGACCTGATCGCGCGGGACATAGATCTCGGTGCCGTCCCCACGCAACTCGAACGGGATCTGGCGGCTTTCGAGGATGCCGACGATGCTGCCGGCGTCGCGGGACTCCAGGTCCTTGTAGAGCAGGGCCATGTCCGGTTTGGCCACACGGCTGGCGAGGAAGACGAAGAAGGCAACGACCGAGAGCGTGATACCGGCAATGATGAGCAGCCGGGTCACTCCGAGGTTGCGAAAGATGTCCTGCACGTTGGCACTCCGTGGACAGCGTCTGGGCACAGCGAGGGTCTTCGCTGACAGGCTGACGGTAGTGCCAAGGTCGTAAAGGCAGGGTTAACGCTGGGCAGTAATTGCCGGGTAGGGGGAAATTTTTTCCCGGTTGGTCACCGGGCGAGGGAGCTGGAAGAAAGGGATCAACGAAATCTGGCGAAGGCTGTCTGTATCCGGAAGGGGGCGGCCTTCTGCGCGCCTGGGACCTGTCTTCAGTCGGTCATGTATCCTGGTGTGACTTGTCGTGTTTCCTTCAGGTGTTCACCGTTATGGGGCGGTAATCCTGCAGCCGGGTTGCGCGAAGACCAGCCATTCCGTGCCGTTCCACCGCGCGCTGCCACGAAAGGAATTCTTCCACGGACAGGGTGTAGCGGCGACAGGCGTCTTCCAGCGTCAGCAGACCACCACGAACGGCAATCACGACTTCTGCCTTGCGCCGCGCCACCCAGCGGGTGGTCGAGGGCGGTGGCAAGTCGTCCAGCGTCAGCGGCCGGCCGTCGGGGCCGATCACGCTGGGTCTTGTTTCGTATCGATCTGACATCGGTCCATCCATGTGAGTAGGCGTTTGCGAACGATTCCGAAGATACGGAGTGGCTTTTAATTTTCTTCTAAATCATTTGGTTAACGGAAATCGGGCGGCCAATGACCGCCCGATTTCAACTACTTACCGCTTCAGGTTGACCAACTCGTTCAGCATCTCGTCCGCTGTGGTGATGATGCGCCCGTTGGCCGAGAACGACCGCTGGGTTTCGATCATCAGGGTGAATTCGCGCGTCAGATCGACGGTTGAGCCTTCCACGGCGGAGGCCGCGACCACGCCGGCGCTGCCGGTTCCGGCCTCGTTGAGGCTGAAGTCGCCGGAGTCATTGGTGGCCAGGAAGGCGTTGCCGGTCTTGGCCTCAAGCCCGTTGGCGTTGGGGAAGGTCGCGATGGGAAGCTTGAAGATATCCTCCCGCGTGCCGTTGTCGAACAGGGCGGTGACGATACCGTCGTCACCGATCTGGACTCCGGCAAGGCCGCCGAAGACAGCACCATCGACATCGGAGGAGATGATTCGGGAGGTGCCGTTGAACTGGCTGAGACCATCCGCCTGACCATCGCTGCCGTAGTTCACGGTCAGCACCGAGTCGTCGATACCGAGGTTGCTGTTCCAGGTCACGGTCGGGCTGGTGAGCGCGGCAGTGGAGTTGGCGATGTCCATCGTGCCGTCACTGTTGAAGGCGGTGGTGCCGGACGCGACCAGACCGTTCGGATGGGTCGCGATGTCCACGTCCGCGACAGGCTCGACGTGGACTTCGGTAAACCACTCGTTCGGGGTCGATGACTTCAGATAGCTGAAGGTCATGTTGCGCACGCCGCCCTGGCTGTCAAACATCTGCACGCTGGTCTGGAAATCGGGCTCGAATGTCCCGGCGGCCATGTCACCGGCGACATAGGCACCGACATTCGCGTTGACGGTCTGCGTTGCCTGCAGGTTGGCGCGCAGGTTGATTTCCGACGTGGCCTCGGCTGAACCGGTCAGACCGCGGACATTGACGGTTTCCAGAACAGTCAGGTCGGTACGATTGCTCGGAATGTCGCCGCTTTCGTCAATAGGCCAGCCCTGCAGGAACAGGCCTGCGGTATTGGACAGGTCACCCTCCTCGTTCGGCACGAACTGTCCGGCGCGGGTGAACATGAACTGGCCGGTGGCGACGCCGGGTTCGGCTTCATTGTTCACGACGAAGAATCCATCGCCGCTGATCGCAATGTCGGTGGCGGAGGACGTCTGCTGCAACAGGCCCTGAACGTCGTTGAGCTGCAGGGATTCCGCCCGCACACCACCGGTCGAGAAACCCGTTGCGGCAACGGTCTGGGTGACCAGGGTGGAGAAGGCCGTGCGGCTGGCCTTGTAGCCGACGGTGCTGACGTTCGAGATGTTGTTGGCGATGACGCTCATCGACTGGCTCTGGGCGTTCAGACCTGAGACGCCGGACTGCAGTGCACCAATGATACTCATGTTTCAATTCTCCAGGGAGAGAGTAGGGGAGGCCTTTTGCCCTGAGATTCAGGCCGACCGGCGTTCTGGCGGTTCGGCATGTTCGGTTGCGGTGTCAGGAGGGGGCCGGCACCGAAGAGACGGAAGTCACCTGGTTCACGGGGACGATGTTGCCGCCGACGCGCAGCTGGGCAACGCCGTTGACGATCTCGACCCCCTCCACCAGGCCGCTGGAGCGAACGGTGGAGGCGACGGAAGTGCCATCCTCGTCCGTGGCACCGATGGAGATGCGGTAGTCACCGTCGGGCAGTTCGTTGTCCGCATTGTCGCGTCCGTCCCAGTTGAAGCTGTTCGCGCCCGCTTCGAGGTCATTCAGCTTGGTGCTGAAGACCGCCTTGCCGGTCGAGTTGGTGATCAGGATCGAGACGGTGTCGGCATCATCCTCCAGATCGAACTTCCAGCTCGCCAGACCGTCGGACAGTGTCGCCTGATTGCCGACACCTTCGATGTTCTTGCCGATGAAGCTGACCAGCGCACCCTGCTGCCCGGCCAGGCCGAGCGATGTCAGGGTTTCCAGGTTGTCGTTCGTGGCGATCTGCTGCTCGACACTGGAGAACTGGACGAGCTGTTCGGTGAACTGCTCCGACTTCATCGGTTCCAGCGGATCCTGATTCTGCAACTGGGCGGTCAGCAGCGTCAGAAAGGTGTCGAAATCATCTGCCAGCTTGGCCCCGGCGAAGTCGGCGCCGGAAGCCTGAGGCAGGGTTGAAAGCCCAAGGGCGGACAGATCCATCGTTCTCCTCCTCAGACCTTCACATCGACGCCCGGCCGGTCAATGGCCATGCGTCTGCGACTGTCATTTGCGGATTCTGCGGGCTGATCACTGGCGGCGTGTTCGCTGTCGCCCTGACCGTCGCCGCGACCACCGGTCCCCCGGCCCCCTTCGCCGCCGCGTTCAGCAAAGCTGAAGCTGTCCTTGTCGGTATTGAACCCGGCGTGGGTGAGGGCGCGTTCCAGTTGCTGCACGTCGCGGCGCAGCAGGTCGAGTGTGTCAGCCCGCTCCGCGCTCACGACCGCCTGGACGCGGCCGTCGTGTCCGACCTCCAGCTTCACATCCACCCGGCCCAGTTCGGCGGGCTTGAGCTGGATCTCGATCCGATCGGCACCTTCCTTGGCTGCACGCGTGACATGAACGGCGAGCTGCTGCACCGCGGCGTCAGGCACCTGGGCCTGCGGCACCGCCGTGGCGAGCTGCTGCACGGCAGCGGTACTCTGGACCGCCTGCGGTCCATTGACGGCGGCGACATTGGTCTGGGGCACCTGTTCACCGGCGCCCTGAGATGCCGTCGCAAGTGCGGCGGTCGCGGTGGCCGTTGCGTTGGCACGCGCCGGATCCGCCGCTGCGCCTTCGCGCCCCGCACCCTCGACCGCGCTGATCCGCGCTGCATCTTCCGTGGCAACACCGGAGGCTGCGGGCCGGTCCACGGCGCGGGCGCCGGTGCCAGCTTCGTCAGCCTCGCCAGCCTTCACGGCGCCGGCTTCACCGGATCCGGCCCTTGCCGCTGCCAGCGCTTCCTGTGCAGGGTCCTTCAATGGGGCAGGCGCGGCTGCCGCATCCGTGGCGGTTCCGGTGGCGGCGCCCGTCCGGGAGGCTTCAGCGCCTGGTGTCGCGGTGGTCGGGCCGGCTTCCGCCCCTGATGCGGTCTGCTGACCGGTCACATCGGCCGCAGCAGCCGCAGCGGACTTCTCACCCCCGGTGTTCCCGGTCGGCTTCAGCACTTCGTCGGATGTCACCGCGGCCTCTTCGGTCACATTCGTGCCAGCGGACGCTGACTTCTCGGATGCAGCGACCGTCGCGACGGGGGTTCCGCTGACGACAACGGTCTCGACCTGGTCGGCGACAACCGCGCCCTCGGCCACGGTGGCCTCGGCATTGCTGGTGGTCTCGGAGTCCGCAGCGGCTTCCGCTTCAGCGGCACCTGTCGCGGATCCGGTACCGGCAGACCCGGTGGCCCTTGCACCTTCCTCTTCGGTCCCGGCCTTCGCTTCCGCATTCACCTTTTCCGGCTTCGTCGCCTGGGGGCTGGCGGTCTTCTCGGGTGCATTGGTCTCTGCGGGCTTGTCTTTGGTGCTGACCATCTTTGCGAACTCGGACTTCGATGGCTTATCGGTGCCGTTCGCACGACGGCTGTCGTCATTCGCGGCCCCCATCTGCTGGCTGGCCTTCAGCGCGACCGCCGGGCTGCTGCTGGGGGCGGAGGAGAATACATTCGGCTGCATATTGTTCCCGATCCTGACTTTGGTTCGGGCCAGACTTCGCAAGGCCGGTGCCATGTTGGCCGAGAAAAATATTACTGATAAATCAGATAATTACTGGATCCTGTCGGTGGCGGAGGGAACCCCGGGCCGCCTCATCGGCACAATCTGCCGGGTCATTTGCGTCAGGTTCGTGGTTAAGAAATTCTTCTGCACGCCCCAGAACTTCTCGTTTGCGGGCTGGGGAGCGGCGTCGAAAACTGGCTCCGGGAAGCATGCCGCTTCCACATCATGAGGTGAGAGATGCTGACCCTGTTCGACAATGCTGACTCGGGCAATGCCTACAAGGTCAGGCTGCTGCTTGCCCTGCTCGACATCCCCTACAGGCGTATTGAGATCGACTCGGTGCATGGCGAGACCCGCACCCCCGGGTTCCTGCACCGCAACCCCAACGGCAAGGTCCCGGCGCTGGAACTGGAGGACGGCAGCTATCTCTGGGAATCCAACGCGCTGCTCTGGTATCTGGCGGCAGACAGCGCCTTCCTGCCCGAAGGCCGACGTGACACGGCGGAGGTGCTGCAGTGGATGTTCTTCGAACAGTACAGCCATGAACCCTATGTGGCCGTCCTGCGTGCCTGGGCCCGGCATGGTCCGATCAGCGAGGAACAGCGTCGGCAGATTCCCGCCCGCGAGAAGGAGGGTTACCGCGCGCTCGGCGTCATGGAGGCGCATCTGGATCAGCGGTCCTTCATGGTTGCCGGACAACCGACCATCGCCGACCTGTCCCTCTATGCCTATACCCATGTCGCGTACCAGGGGGGCTTCGACCTCTCCGACTATCCCGCGATCCGTGGCTGGCTGGACAGGATCGCGGCATTGCCCCGCTACGTCACAATGGAGGCGGTCTGACGGACTGCTGCCTGCGCGTATCTTCTTTGACGTCGGGGTGTGACAGGATTACCGTCATCCCATGTCCCGACAAACATCCTATGCGCAGGGCTATGCATCCTACCGGACACTTGATCCGGACTTGAATTTCGAGTTCGAGGCGCTGAGGGATCTGCTGGCACGATGGCATGGCTGGCGCGGCGACCGTGAGATGCCGGCGCGCAAGGATTTCGAGCCGTGGGATCTGAAGGGTCACCTGGGCTGGATCGCGCTGATCGATGTGGAACACGAACCGGAGAGGTTTCGGTTCAAGCTGGTTGGTGCGGACATTGCGACCGGCCTCTCCCGGGACTCCAGCGGAATGTATCTGGACGACGTCTATGGCCCCGAGTTCTACGATACCGCAATCGGCTCCTATCGCTGGAACCTGGAACACCGGAAACCGATCCGGGCGTTCGGCGAGATGGTACATGCGCACAAGGGACATATCCGCTTCGAGAGCCTGGACCTGCCATTCTCCAGTACCGGACGCGAGATCGATCTGATCATGAAACGTGTCCACTATTCGAGCGCGATCAGCCTTGCCGAGGAGGATTGACGATCCGGTTTTCGCTTGACCCCGGCCACGTGAAGTTGAAGCTCTGTCCCTGAGCAGTGACGTGCGCGCAGGCGCATGCACGCAACAGGAATCAGGGAGCATGAAATGCGCAAGATCATGATGGCCTCCGCCGCTATGGCGATGGCTCTGGCGGCAACCACCGCCTCCGCCGAGATCAAGCTCGGCGTTATCATGGGGTTCACCGGACCGATTGAAAGCCTTACGCCGGGGATGGCGGCGGGTGCCGAACAGGCCATGAAGGAAGTAACCGATTCCGGCCTGCTGCTGGATGGCGAAACCGTCACGCCGGTTCGTGGTGACTCCACATGTGTGGATGCGGCTGCCGCGACCGCGGCGGCCGAGCGTCTGATCACGTCCGACGGTGTGGCGGCCATCGTCGGCGCCGACTGTTCCGGCGTGACGACGGCGATTGCCAACAATGTTGCCGTCCCCAACGGGGTGGTGATGGTGTCGCCGTCCGCGACGTCTCCGGCGCTGACCACGATCGACGACAATGGCTATTTCTTCCGGGTTGCCCCGTCGGATGCCCGTCAGGGTCAGGTACTCGCCACCATCGTGAAGGAGCGGGGCGTGAAGAGCGTCGCGATTTCCTACACCAACAATGACTACGGCAAGGGCCTGGCCGACGCCTTCGGCAGCTCCTTCACCGGCATGGGTGGCAAGGTCGAGATCACTGCCGCGCACGAAGATGGCAAGGCGGACTACTCGGCTGAAGTCGCGGCGCTGGCCGCGGCAGGTGCCGACGCACTGGTGGTCTTCGGTTATGTCGATCAGGGCGGCAAGGGCATCATCCAGACCTCTCTCGATACCGGTGCCTATGACATGTTCTTCATGGCGGACGGCATGGTCGGCCAGTCACTGATCGACGCCATCGGCAGTGGCCTGAACGGTTCCGTCGCGACGCTGCCGGGCAGCGACTCTCCGGGTGCCGCGAAGTTCCTGGAAGTCTCCGCTGCCGCGGGCAACGATGGTGACGGCCCGTTCCGGGGTGAGTCCTATGACGCCGCCGCGCTGATCATGCTGGCGATCCAGGCCGCCGGTACGCCGGATCGTGCCGCCATCCAGGCCAAGCTGATGGATGTCGCGAACGCACCGGGTGAGCGCATCTATCCCGGTGAGCTGGGCAAGGCGCTGAAGATTCTCGCCAGCGGTGGCGAGGTCGACTACGTCGGCGCCAGCAATGTCGAGCTGACCGACGTTGGCGAGGCTTCCGGTTCCTACAAGGAGCTCGAAGTCGAGGGCGGCAAGTTCGAAACCAAGTCGATCCGCTGATCCTGGGCCATTCGTGATGCGGGAGGTCGCGCGGCTCCGTGCGGCCTCCCCATTCACGAGCGGGCATACTCATTTGTTTTTCAATATTCCGCATGGTTGGTGGCGCGCATGATCCGCGTCGAGGATGTACACAAGCATTTCGGCGGCGTTCACGCCGTCAATGGTGCCACGCTGGAGATCGCCGAAGGCTCGATCACCGGCCTGATCGGTCCCAACGGGGCAGGCAAGACCACCCTCTTCAATGTCATAGCCGGTGCATTTCCCCCGACATCCGGTCGTGTCTGGCTGGCGGATGAGGACATCACCGGTCTGAAGCCGCATGAGCTGTTTGCCAAGGGCGTGCTGCGCACGTTCCAGATCGCCCACGAGTTCTCGACCCTGACGGTGCTGGAGAACCTGATGATGGTGCCGGGCGGCCAGACGGGGGAGAACCTGATCGGTGCCTGGTTCCGCGGACGGCAGATCCGGGAGGAGGAGAAGCGTGTCCGCGAGAAGGCGGAGGACGTGATCGACTTCCTTAACATGGGGCACGTGGCGACGGAACTTGCGGGCAACCTGTCGGGCGGTCAGAAGAAGCTGCTGGAGCTTGGCCGGACGATGATGGTCGATGCCCGCATCGTGTTTCTGGACGAGGTCGGGGCAGGGGTGAACCGGACCCTGCTCAACACCATCGGCGATGCGATCCTGCGCCTGAACCAGGAACGCGGCTACACATTCTGCATGATCGAGCACGACATGGACTTCATCTCCCGACTCTGCAATCCGGTGATCGTGATGGCGGAGGGGACGGTGCTGACTGAAGGCACGGCGGAAGAGGTCAAGTCGAACGAGCAGGTCATCGAGGCCTATCTGGGCACGGGACTGAAGAACAAGCCGGTCAGGCAGGCCGACTCCGCGACCGGGGAGGCCACGGACGCATGAGCTTCCTGATTGGCGAGGCAATGACGGGGGGCTATGGCGGCGCGGACATCCTGCGTGGCTGCACGATCGAGGTCGACAGGGGCGAGATCGCGGTGATCGTCGGTCCCAATGGGGCAGGCAAGTCGACCGCCATGAAGGCCGTGTTCGGCATGCTGAACCTGCGCGAAGGTCAGGTCCGGCTGGGCGACACGGACATCACGGGCCTGTCGCCACAGGATCGCGTGAAGCAGGGCATGGCCTTCGTTCCCCAGACCAGCAATGTCTTCGCCGGCATGAGCGTGCAGGAAAACCTGGAGATGGGAGCGTTCCTGCGCCGCGACGACATCAGCGTGACGATGGAGCAGGTGTTTGAACTGTTCCCAATCCTGGCCGAGAAGCGGGCGCAGGCGGCAGGCGAGCTTTCCGGCGGCCAGCGCCAGCAGGTCGCGGTCGGGCGGGCGCTGATGACCCAGCCCAGCGTGCTTATGCTGGACGAACCGACCGCCGGTGTTTCGCCGATCGTCATGGATGAGCTGTTCGACCGCATTCTGGAGATCCGCAATACCGGCATCGCCATCCTGATGGTGGAACAGAACGCGCGTCAGGCACTGAACATCGCCGACCGGGGGTTCGTGCTGGTCACGGGCGAGAACCGCTTCACGGACACGGGGGAGGCCCTGCTGGCCAACCCGGAAGTCCGTCGCTCGTTCCTGGGAGGGTGATGATGATCGATATCCTCAATGCCCTCGCCCTGTTCAGCAACTTCGTCATCGTCCCGGCACTGGCCTATGGCTCGCAGCTTGCGCTGGGCGCGCTGGGGATCACGCTGGTCTTCGGCATCCTGCGTTTTGCCAACTTTGCCCATGGCGATCTGATGGCTTTCGGCACCATGGTCGTCATCCTGGTGACCTGGCTGTTCCAGAGCTGGGGCATCGGCATTGCCCCGCTGCCGACCGCGCTGCTGGCGCTGCCCTTCGGCATTCTGGGCGCTGTCATGATCGCGCTGGTGGCGGATCGGGCGGTCTTCCGATTCTACCGCAAGCAGAAGAGCAAGCCGATCATCTTCGTCATCGCCTCCGTCGGCGTCATGTTCATGCTGAACGGCATCGTCCGCTTCATCATCGGTCCGGACGATCAGGCCTTTGCGGATGGTGCGCGGTTCCTGATCACGTTCCGGGAGTTCAAGGAACTGACCGGACTGGGTGAAGGCATTGCCGTCCGCCAGACCCAGGCCCTGACGGTCGTGGTGGCCATCCTGGTGGTGAGCGCGCTGTTCTGGTTCCTGCAGCGGACCCGCACCGGCAAGTCCATGCGCGCCTATTCGGACAATGAGGATCTGGCGCTGCTGTCAGGCATTGATCCGGACCGGGTGGTGCTGGTGACATGGATCATCGCGGCAAGCCTGGCCGCCATCGCGGGCACCCTGTATGGCCTGGACAAGAGCTTCAAGCCGTTCACCTATTTCCAACTGCTGCTGCCCATGTTCGCGGCGGCGATCGTGGGGGGGATCGGGCAGCCGCTGGGGGCCATCGTCGGTGGCTTCGTGATCGCCTTTTCGGAGGTCACGATCACCTATGCCTACAAGAAGTTCCTGCGCTATCTGCTGCCTGACGACATGGCGCCCGATACCCTGGTCCAGCTTCTGTCCACCGACTACAAGTTCGCGGTCTCCTTCATCATTCTTGTGGTGGTGCTGCTGGTGCGACCCACCGGGATATTCAGGGGGAAGGTGATATGAGTGCCGGTGACGCTACCCGCAGCCGCGGCCTGATCACCTTCGCCATCATGGCGGCGGCACTGCTTGCCGTGGGATTCGGACAGTCCTGGTCGGTCAGTCTCTCCATACTGCAGCTTTGCCTGATCTCGGCCATCATGGCCCTGGGGGTGAATATCCAGTGGGGCTACGCCGGACTGTTCAATGTCGGGATCATGGGCTTCGCCGCACTCGGTGGCATTGCGGGTGTCCTTGTCTCCAAGTCGCCCGTCGGGGAAGCCTGGTCGGTCGGCGGCACAGGCGTCTTTCTCGCGCTCGCGGTGGTGATCGCGACGGTGATCGTTGCCATCTTCGCGCATCGCCGGTTGCCGCGTGGTCCGGCCCGCATCATCGGCATGACACTGATCATCGGGCTTGGCTATTTCGCGGCCCGCGCCTTCTTCGATCCGGCGGTGGACGCTATCGAAGGGGTCAATCCGGCCAAGACGGGCTATCTCGGTGGTCTGGGACTGCCCATCATCTTCTCCTGGGCGGTCGGTGGCGTCTTCGCGGCGGGGGCCGCCTTCATCGTCGGACGTATCGCGCTGGGCCTGCGCTCGGACTATCTGGCGATTGCGACCCTCGGCATTTCCGAGATCGTCATTGCCATGCTGAAGAACGAGGACTGGCTGACCCGTGGCGTGAAGAACGTCAGCGGCCTTGATCGCCCGGTCCCCTACGAGATCGACCTGCAGGAAGCCGGCTGGTTCCGGGACCTGATCGAGAGCCTGAACAGCAGCAGTCTGCAGGTGCTCGAACCCGCGGCCAGGTCCGATGCGCTGCAGCAGTTGGTGATCGACGGTTCCAGCGTCTTCGTGAAGCTCTGCTATGTGCTGCTCTTCGCGGCAGTGCTGCTTGCCGTGCTCTGGCTCTGCGAGCGGGCGCTGAAGTCGCCCTGGGGACGCATGATGCGCGCCATTCGCGACAATGAGGTCGCGGCCAGCGCCATGGGCAAGAACGTGACCCGCCGCCATCTGCAGGTCTTCGTGCTGGGGTCCGCTGTGGTCGGGGTTGCCGGGGCGATGCTGACGACACTGGACGGGCAGTTCACGCCTGGCACCTACAACCCGCTGCGCTTTACCTTCCTGATCTGGGTCATGGTGATCGTCGGCGGTTCCGGGAACAATTATGGTGCCGTTCTCGGCGGCTTCCTGATCTGGTTCCTGTGGATCGAGGCGGAGCCGGTCGGACTGTGGCTGATGTCGACGCTGACGTCGGGTCTGGCAGAAGACAATGCACTGCGTCTGCATCTGATCGAAGGCGCCGCACACATGCGCCTGTTCACCATGGGGCTGATCCTGTTGCTGGTGATGCGTTTCAGTCCGCGGGGACTTCTACCCGAAGTGGTGCGACGTTAACCATCATTTTACCCCGGTCCGTTTACGCTTGGACACTGTTCAATTGCGAAACAAGGGTCATGAACGTGGCCGAGCTTCACATCAACCTGGCGCAGGTCAACTTTCTCGTTGCGGATGAAAGGGAAGGCGGTCGCAGGGTCATGCAGTCGATCCTGCATGGCTTTGGTGCCGTGTTCATCCATGAGTCCGGCAGCTTGCAGGGGACCCGCGACCGGCTGGCGCTCGGTGGTATCGACGTTCTGATCTGCGACTATTCCCTCGGGAACGGTCAGGGCCCGGATTTCGTAAGGGAACTGCGTCGCAGCCTCAGCCATCCGGCGCGATATATCCCCGTGCTGATGACGTGCGGTCATCTGACCGCGCGCGATGTCGGACGCTGCCGCGACAGTGGTGCCAACCTCGTGCTGACCAAGCCGGTCTCCATTCAGGCGCTTTACGATCGTCTGGTGGCGATTGCCCATCGACCACGACCCTTCGTTGATCATGAAGTCTACGCCGGTCCCTGTCGTCGCTTCCGCGCGGCCGGCGCCCCCAACCAGATCGAGCGCAGAATGAAGAACTTGACCGATGCACGCACCGAGTTCCGGGCCGGAACCATGCAGGCCCCCAACGCAATGATCACATCAATCGGAACCCAATAGCATGCCGAACAAGATGACGAATGAGGCACGGATAGTGCCTACAAGGTTCACTCAGATCGCGCGACAGAAACCCGGGATGTCCCGGGAAGAGGCGATTCAGGCCGGCCAGTCCGCGGTGCTGGAAATGGAACCAGAGTACCTGGATTGGGTCGATGGATTGCTGCGTGAGCTCTGGTCGGCCGTGGAACTGGCCTGTCAGGAAGATGATTTCCCGAACCCCCACGGGGAGGACGCCTACGGTCTGTCGAACCAGATCCGCAATCTCGGCGCCACTTTCGACTACGAGGCCGTGACGCATGTGGCGGACAGTTTCTGCGAACTGATTCATCGTCTGACCGAGGCGAAGCGCAACGACCAGCACGCCATGCGGACGCATCTGAATGCGCTGCGGCTGGTGAGCACGCCCAATTTCAAACGTGATGGCGGCGGCGAGCTGGAGCCACTGATGAACGCGCTGGGGCAATTGGTAAGTCACTACCCTGAACCAACCGGCAGCGTGGGCTGACGAGTACCAGTCGCGAGATAACCGAAGGAAGCCATCCCGATGCAGGGTCCGGCCAAGGACATAAATCTCCAGAACATTTCCGTTCTTGTCGCGGATCCGGGTGAGCCGGCATTCCGGATCACGCGGTCGATTCTGAAATCATTTGGCGCCGATCCCGTCGTGCATGCGCGCAACGTTGCACAGGCGAGCAAGCTGATCGAGCGCGGTACAGTCGACCTGCTGATCGTCAACTACCACCTTGATGGCAAGGCCGGGGCGAGCCTGGTTCGCAGCATTCGCGAGAATCGCCGCAATCCGGCGCGGCACATCCCGATCCTGATGACCCTGGGACACACCACCATTGGTGCCGTCACCCTCTCCCGCGATGCCGGCGCCAACATGGTACTCACCCTGCCTCTCTCGCCGGGCGGTCTCTACGACCGGCTGTCGTGGATGGCCAATCATCCGCGGCCATTCGTCGATCAGGAAAAGTACGTTGGTCCCTGCCGCCGGTTCAAGAATACCGGTGCCCCTGGCGGCATGGAACGCCGCTCGATGGACTTCGATATCGACGACGATGCAGAGGGTGAAGCCGAGACTGCGACTGCCGCAGGGTGATGCCAAGGATCGCCGGAAGGCGCTAGACTGGGCCGTTCGCGCAATAGCGCGCGACTGGTCCATACGAGGCCCTTCATGAACTACAACGAAATACTCTGGGAAGTGGCGCAGACGATCGAGCCACAGCGGGGCGCTGGCAAGGTCGCCAACTACATTCCCGCACTTGCCGAGGTCGATCCGATGAACTTCGGAATGGCGGTTGTCACGCGGGCAGGGGAGCGATGCTCGGTCGGGCGTGCTGACCGTCAGTTCTCGCTGCAGAGCGTCACCAAGGTGATCAGCCTGACCATGGCGCTGGAAGCGATCGGCGAGTCCTTCTGGAAACGCTCCGGTCGCGAGCCGTCCGGCGATCCCTTCAATTCACTGGTCCAGCTTGAACATGAGAACGGGATTCCGCGCAATCCGCTGATCAACGCCGGTGCCCTGATCTCGACCGATGTGCTGGTCAGCCGCTATGGCCGCGATGGTGCGGTGGAGGCCATCCTGCAGTTCGCGACAGAGCTTGCGGATGGGGAGCCTGTGCGCATCGACCCCCGCGTTGCCGCATCTGAACGTGAGACCGGATTCCGCAATGCGGCGGTGGCGAACTTCATGCGCAGCTTCGGCAACCTGCACAATCCGCCCGATGACGTGCTGCACGTCTACTTCCATCAGTGCGCGCTGGAGATGTCGTGCCTGGGACTGGCGCGGTCGATGCTGTTCCTCGCCAATGGCGGCCTGGACCCCATCACGGGCCGGCGGGTGGTGTCGGAGCGGCGGGCGCGACGCATCAATGCGATCATGCTGACCTGCGGCCACTACGACGCATCCGGTGATTTCGCGTTTCACGTCGGTCTGCCGGGAAAGAGCGGTGTCGGCGGCGGTATCGTGGCCATCGCACCAGGGGAACTGTCGGTGGCGGTCTGGTCACCGGGCCTCAGTGCCCAGGGAAATTCCCTGGTCGGGACCATGGCGCTGGAGAAGTTCGCCGCCCTGACCGGCCTGTCCGTCTTCTGAACCCCGGACAATGACGGCGCCGGGGCATTGCCGCCGACGCCGTCAGACCGGTCGGGAGCAAGTCTTGTCAGGCGCGTGCCTTGCCGATCTCCCGCTGTGCGCCGTCGATGATGAAACGGAGCTCGTTGGACAGGGTGCAGAGCCGGAAGCCCTCCCCGAAGCACCGCCTGGCGTGATCGCCGCCGGCGGTGTGGATGCAGGGCTTCACGCCCGCCGCTTCCGACACCCTGCGGATATGGGCAATCGCCTCCAGAACCTCCGGCTCCGTCGGATCGCCGACCGGGTCATGCCCGAGGCCGATGGCAAGGTCGGAGGGGCCGATATAGACGGCGTCCAGACCCTCCACGGCCACGATCTCCTCGATATTGTCGAGCGCGTCCTTGGTTTCGATCATGGCAAGGGTGATCACCAGTTCGCGTGACCGGGCCTTGTAGTCGGTCCCGGCATAGAGCGGCCCGCGCACATTGGCGAAGGACCGGAAGCCCAGCGGCGGATAGTGGCTCGCCTGCACGAAGTGGGCGGCTTCCTCCGCCGTGTTCACCATCGGACAGACCAGACCCATGGCACCGGCATCCAGCACCTTCATGATCCAGGTCGGATCGTTCCAGGGGATACGGGCCAGCGGCGTTGCCTCCTGCACCGAGATTCCCTGCAGCATGGCGATGGCATGGTCGAAATCGATCATGCCGTGCTGCAGGTCCACGCCAACCGAGTCGAACCCCTGTGCCGCCATGATTTCCGCCGTGTAGGAACTGGCGGAAGCGACCCAGCCATTCACCACATTGCCACCGGCATTCCAGATATCGCGAACCTTGTTCGTGCGCATGTCGCTCTCCATTTGATGTTCGTCAGTTCAGGGGATCGGGAACCTCGACGCCCAGCCGTTCCGCCCATTCCGCCAGTCGTTCCATGATCCCGGGATAGAGCGTCACGCCCTCCGCCAGTGCCGTGCGCCGGGCGTCGAGACCCCGCGCGCCGGGAATGCGGACCTGTGCCACGCCTTCGGGGACGTTTGCCGCGCGGCATGCGGCGGCCAGGAAACTGCTCTCTGCCCTGAAATCCTCCCGCCCGCCGAAGGCATCCGGATCAAACAGCAGCAAGGTGACCGACGCGCCATGCTGTGTCGGCCCGTCCTTGCGCCCGAAACCGCCGAGCGCAGAGGTCAGTGCCTCCACCATCAGGCCAAGTGCGAAACCCTTGTGGCCGCTCTCCGTGCCACCGAGCGGCAGCAGCGCCACACCGGCCTCCGGATCATCGGTGGGCGAGCCTGTCTCGTCCACCAGCCATGCGCCGGGCAGGCGCTTGCCCTCGGCCTTCCTGCGTCCGGCAAGACCCATCGTGGTGATGGAGCAGGAGATGTCGATCAGCACCGGATCGTCCTCGGTCGGGATGCCGACGGCAATCGGGTTGGGGGTATAGATCGCCTCCGTCGCGCCCGGTGGTGCGACACCCTTCGCGGCCGGGTCGGAACTGAGCAGCAGGACAAGGAAGCCCTGCTCCGTCGCCCTGGGCAGGAAGCTCTGCAGACAGGCGATGTGGCCGGACCGGCGGATGCCGATGGCCGCGAGGCCGAATTCCCGCGCACGCTGCAGCGCCAGATCCATTGCCGCATCCACCAGCCAGACACCGGAGAGATAGTTGCCGTCCCACAGCACCACCGGCCCGGTATCCGACAGTCGTTTCGGTTCGCCGGTTGCAGGCATCTCGCCTGCGGTCAGGGCTGCCAGATACTGCGGTGCGAGATTGAGGCCATGGGTGTCATGCCCCATCATGTCGGCGTCAGTCAGCAGGGCGGCGACACGCGCCGAACGGTCGGCGGGCATGCCCGCCTTCTCGAACAGCCGTGCCGCGAAGCGGTTGAGACGCCGGACGTCATGGCGCACCGGCATGGTCTCAGAGGACCTGATGGACGCTGTAGTACGGGCCGCGCGGTGTCCGGTCACCCAGGCCAACGGCAACGATCCGGTTCATCCAGGCGTAGCGTTCGTCGCCCGTCTCGAAGAACGGCACGGTGCGGAAGTAATATTCCGACGGGTCCACATCCTCCCCGCGGTCCAGCCGCGCCAGCACCTCCGGTGTGCCGTGACGGGTGCCGTGATAGGTCATGTAGATGCGTGCGCCATCATCGGTCTCGATGGTCAGACGCACATCCAGGTAGAAGGTGCCGTCGTCCGCGACCAGGACCCAGTCACCTGCCGTGCCGGGCATGATGCTGCCCTTGATGCGCGGACCATTGACGGTTCCGCCCGATACCTCCGCGACGACCCGGCGCCCGAAGGGACCGCGTCCGATCACGTGCCGGGCACCAATCGCGATGTCGATGTCGAAGATATGCTCGAAGCTCAGTTGCTGCATCGCTCTGCCCTCACAGGATCTGGTAGATGGTGTAGACGGGCCCCGTCGGCAGCCGGTGCCCGGTCCCGATGCAGACGATGCGGTTCAGCCATTCGTACTTCTCCGCACCGGTCTCGAAGCGGGGTGCGATGCGGAAATACAGCTCGGAGGGGTCCACTTCCTCCCCGGCGGCGAGGCGGGCCATGACTTCCGGTGAGCCGTGCCGGACACCCGAGTAGGTCATGTAGATCAGGGCATCATCATCGGTCTTCAGCGTGACCCGGACATCCAGCCGCGTTGCACCATCAGGCGTGAAGTTCAGCCAGTCGCCGCCCGGGCCGGGAACGGCGGTGCCTTTCAGTTTCGGCCCCTCGAAGTGTCCTCCGGTCACCCGCGCGATGCGCCGGTTGCCCGTCGGTGTCGGCCCCAGGTCACTGATTTCCGTGACCTCGAACTGCACCTTCAGCAGGAATTCTGTCTTGACCTGTTGCATGCCACCACCCCCTTCACCCCACAATCTGTGCCACTATAGGGCCGTCACAGCGTCGGATACAGGGAGGATGCCCGGCAATGTTCAAGATCACCTTTTGCCTGCGACGCAGGCCCGAACTCACCCTGGCGGAATTCCATGATTACTGGCTCAACCGCCATGCCCCGCTGGTGCGGCAGCATCAGCCGGCACTGCGCATGGTGCGCTACGTTCAGGTGCATGCACTGCAGACCGTGCTGAGCGCACCGATGCAGAAGGTCCGCAAGGCGCCGGAACCCTATGACGGCGTGGCGGAACTCTGGTGGAAGTCCATGGAGGATCTGGAGGCATCAGCCCAGGATCCGGCTGCCCGGGAGGCAGGCAGGATCCTGCTGGAGGATGAGGCGAAGTTCATCGACCTGCCGAACTCGCCGCTCTGGTTCGGGCAGGAGCATGTGATCGTCGGCTCGGAGCATCTGGATTGAGCATGGAAGCCACCGTTTCCGTTCGCCCGCCTGCCGTTGCCGGGCGGTTCTATCCGGGGGAGGGGGTGGAACTCGCCCGGACGGTCGATGGCCTGCTGAAGGATGCGGCGGCTCGCCATGCCGGGCCATTGCCCGCGCCGAAGGCCCTGATCGCGCCCCATGCAGGCTATGTCTATTCCGGTGCGGTTGCCGCGAGCGCCTATCAGCGTGTCCTGCCTGCCAGGGCGACCATTCGCCGGGTCATCCTGCTCGGGCCCGCGCACAGGGTGGCCTTCAGGGGCTTCGCCTTGCCTTCGGTGGATGCGTTTCAGACTCCCCTTGGTGCGGTAAGGCTGGACCGGCAGGTGATGGACGCGCTTCGGGATTTTCCGGGTGTGGTCACGCATGATGAAGCCCATGCCCAGGAACACAGCCTGGAGGTCCATCTGCCGTTCCTGCAGCGTGCGCTTGGCGCCGACTTCGCGCTGGTGCCGATCGTGGTTGGCGACGCGACCCCCGATCAGGTCGCGACCCTGCTGGCGCGCCTGTGGGGTGGCCCGGAGACGCTGGTCGTCATCTCCACCGACCTGTCGCACTATCATGATCACGCAACCGCCTGTCAGATCGACGGTGAAACGGTAGCCCGGATCGAGCGGCAGGCTGTCGGCAGTTTCGGTCCCAGGGAGGCCTGTGGCAGCCGTCCGGTGAACGGCCTGCTGCAACATGTTTCACGCCTCGGCTATCGCGTCACCCGGCTGGATGTCCGCAACTCCGGCGACACGGCTGGCCCGAAGGACCGGGTTGTCGGATATGGCGCCTGGGCGCTGGAGCCGTCGGAGACAGCGCGCCTCGCGGATGCGCATCGTCGTCTGTTGCTGACCACAGCCGCGCGCGCTATCGCCATCCGTATGGCCCGCAACAAGCGCCCGGACATATCGCTCGAGACCTTCCCGAGCGAACTGCGCAGCATCGCCGCCAGCTTTGTCACGATCGAACGAAGGGGACGGTTGCGCGGGTGCATCGGTTCGCTGCAGGCCCACAGGCCTCTGGCGGCCGACGTGGCCTGGAACGCCGTATCCGCCGGTTTCGAGGATCCCCGCTTTCGGGCGCTGACCGTGCCGGAATTCAGGGAATCGGAGCTGGAGATCTCGGTGCTCTCCACCCCCGCGCCGTTTGCCTTCGCCGATGAGGACGATCTGAAGGCCCGGCTGCGGCCCGGTCGCGACGGCCTGATCCTGCAGTCGGCGGGAAAGCGCGGAACGTTCCTGCCCAAGGTCTGGGACGGACTGCCGACACCGGAGGCCTTCCTGTACGGTCTGAAGGTCAAGGCCGGACTGCCGCGCGATCACTGGTCCGACGATGTGAAGATCTGGCGCTACACGGCGGAAAGTTTCCGTGCACCGGTACCGGAGGAGTTGTTCCGCACCGGTCCGGGGAGCGCGAAGCAGGCCGGTTGACCGCCCCTACCAGGTTTCCGCGAAGGGGCGGATATCAATCTCGTGGGTCCAGCCGTCGCGGGTCTGGTGGTGCAGGTTCCAGTAGGTCTCGGCGATACTGTCCGGGTTCATCAGTGTATCCGCAGGCAGGCTGTCAGGGTCGATGCCCGCCTGGCGTTTCCTGTCGCGCACGAATTCCGTATCGACACCTGCGTCTATGATCAGATGCGCCACATGGATGTTCTTCGGACCCAGTTCGCGCGCCATGGACTGGGCCAGCCCGCGCAGGGCGAACTTGCCTGACGCAAAGGCCGCGAAGCCGCTGCTGCCCTTCACCGAGGCCGTCGCACCAGTGAAGAAGATCGAGCCCTTCGCGCGCGGCACCATGTATTTCGCTGCTTCCCGCCCTGTCAGGAACGCGCCGTAGGCACACATTTCCCAGACCTTGCGGAAGACCCGTTCCGTGGTCTCCAGAATGGGAAAGTGCACGTTGCCGCCGACATTGAAGATGCAGATCGCGACGGGGCCGATTTCCTTCTCCACCATGGCGAACATCCCGACGGCGGTCTCTTCCTTGCGCGCGTCCCAGGTGAAACCCTGGGCGGAGCCGCCCGCGGCCTCGATCTCGGCGACAAGCGGCGCGAATTCCTCGCCGCGCCTGCGGCCCATGACGACATGGAACCCACCCCTGGCGAAGCGCTTCGCGATGGCCGCGCCGATATAGTCCCCGGCCCCGATGACGAGGCAGACCGGTTTCTCCTGCATCTAGATTCCCCTGAAGGTTGGCGGACGCTTCTCGATGAAGGCCTGCACGGCCTCCCGATGGTCGGCGGTCTGGGCGACACGGACCAGGCGATCCGCCTCCCAGTCCAGGCAGGTGCGGAAGTCGGCCTGTGTCGCCCGGTTGATGTTCTGCTTCATGTATCGAATCGCCAGTGGCGGGCCGCTGGCGATCTGTCCGGCAAGTTCCGCCGTTCGTGCGGCCAGCCGGTCCTCCGCGACGACTTCGTTCAGGAGTCCCAGCGCCAGCGCCTCCTGTGCCGCCACGCGTCTGCCAGAGAAGTAGATCTCCTTGGCTTTCGCAGGGCCGACAAGCTGTGTCAGTTGCCATGACCCGCCATAGTCGCCCGACAGGCCGATGGCCGCGAAGCCGGGTACGAGGAATGCGTTCGTCGATCCGATCCTGATATCGCAGGCCAAGGCAATCGACATGCCTGCACCTGCCGCCGCGCCGGGCAGGGCGGCGATCGTTGGCTTCGGCAGTTCATGCAGGCGCAGTGTCAGCCCGTGCTGGCGGTGCTGCAACTCGCGGATCTTCTCATCCACCGTGCGGCTGTCCTTACCCCGCGCCGCACCCATGCCCTTCACGTCGCCACCGGCACAGAAGGCCTTGCCAACACCGGTAAGCACGACGGCACGCACATCCGGATCGGCCTCCAGCACCAGCAGGATCTCGCGTAACGCAGGGGTCACGATGTC
Organism: Minwuia sp. IMCC3009; assembly: GCF_029909415.1. Lineage (GTDB taxonomy): Bacteria > Pseudomonadota > Alphaproteobacteria > Minwuiales > Minwuiaceae > Minwuia. Next base: position 2,120,849 of record NZ_CP123781.1, on the reverse strand, counting down.
GCCCAGCGCGTTCCGCCTTTCCGGGCGGTTGAACGCGACCGTGGCCACATGGTCCCTGACGGTGCAGAGCAGCTGGTCGGTGCCGGTCTCGACCCTGCGTTCCATCAGAGCGACGCTGCCTTCACGTAGGCCGGGCGGGCCTCCAGCCGGTCGGCATAGGCCGAAAGGTTGGGCAAGGCACTGAAATCAATCCCGATCGACCGTGCCATGACCACCGCGTGCCCCGTGATGGTATCGGCGACCGTGAAGTCGCCCGCCAGATACTCCCGCCCCTCCATATGCTTCTCGACGGCCAGCAGGGTGCGGCTGATCAGCTTGACCGAGCGGGCCGCGATCTCGGGATTGCGACGGTCGGGCGGCAGCAGGATGGTCTCCACCACATAGTTGTTGAACGGGGGCATGATCATGCCCTCGGCATAGTGCAGCCACTGCAGGTACAACGCGAAATTCGGCGCGTCGGCGCCCGGGGTCAGATGGGGTGCATACTTCGCCCCGAGATACTGTGCGATTGCAGTGCTCTCGGTGATCGTGACATCGCCGTCGATCAGGGTTGGCACGCGTCCGTTCGGATTGATCCGCGCATATTCCGGGCCGCGCATTTCCTTCTGGCCCAGCGTGAACCGCTCCAGCTCGTAGGGCTTGCCGATCTCCTCCAGCAGCCAGACCGTGCGAACGGCACGGGATCGCGGTGCGAAATATACTTTCATGGCGGCCTCCTCCCCAGGAAATGCTTCTGCAAGCGACTGATCCGATGTAGCTTCAATTTCTGAAGCAAGTCAATTCAATATTGGAAGTGTGTCTTCATGAGTCGCGCCGACCTTTCATCAGATGCCTGTACGGTGGCCCGCGCGGTTGCCGTTGTGGGCGACCAATGGACCCTGCTGATCCTGCGGGAGATGTTCCTGGGAACCCGCCGGTTCGACGATTTCCTGCGCCATACGGGCATGTCGTCCCATCTGCTGTCGCAGCGCCTGAAGAAGCTGGTTGCGCTGGGGGTCGTCCGGCGCAGTGCCTATTCGGAGCGTCCGGTGCGGCATGAGTACAGCCTGACCAGGATGGGCCAGGATCTGTGGCCGATCATCGTTGCCTTGAAGCAATGGGGTGATCGCTGGCTGCACGAAGGTGTCGCGCCGGTGCGGATCGTCCACAAGGGCTGTGAATGCTTCACGCATCCAAGGATGACCTGCAGCGAATGCGGGGAACCCATGGGGGCGAGGGACGCACGCGCACACCTGAGCCGCGGATTCAGGGCCGTTCGCCGGAGCCGGGCCGGTCAGCGCTGACCTACTTGTTCAGAAAATTCAGCTTCAGACCCGGCACAGGCCAGTCCATCGCGACCAGCCTGCCTGTCGAGCTCAGCGTGATCCAGGCCGTCTTCATGTCCGGGCCACCAAAGCAGATGTTGGTGGTGATCGGGTCCGGCATGGGGACGTGCCGGTAGTGGCTGCCGTCCGGCGGGATCACCGTGATGCCGCCATTGTGGATGGTGGCGACACAGACATTGCCATTGCCATCGACGGCAAGGGAATCCAGCAACTGATGCCCCGGCAGCCCCGCGATCAGTCTGCCCTGATGGCCGCGGATCGGCTGCTTCGGCGCCGCCAGCCGCCCCGGTCCGTTCAGGGCATAGGCCCAGACCCGTCCGGTATGGGTCTCGGCGACATAGAGTTCGTCCTCGGAGGGGGAGAGGCCGATGCCGTTCGGACTCTCTGACGGAAAGATCATCTCCTCGATCCGGCTGCCATCCGCTGCCGCATAGTAGATGCCGGTGACATCCCGGTCGCGTTCGCGGACCTTGCCATGATCGGTGAACCAGAAGCCGCCTGCTGCGTCGAAGACGATATCGTTCGGCCCCTTCAGCGCATGGCCGTTGCAGTGCGTGTAAAGGGTCTCGACGGCACCGGTCTCGATATCGATCCGTTCGATGCGGCCGCCCGAATAGTCGTCAGGCTGATCCAGCGGAAACAGCCGTCCCTTGCTTTCCAGGATACGGAAGCCGCCATTGTTGCAGACATAGCATTTGCCGTCCGGTCCCATGGCCGCGCCATTGGGGCCGCCGCCGGGCGTTGCGACCACGGTCTTCGTACCGTCCGGGTGCACCCTGGTCAGCCGCCCCGCGGCAATCTCGACCACCAGTACATCGCCGTCGGGCAGGGCTATCGGCCCCTCCGGAAAGCGCAGGCCCTCGGCCACCAGTCTGAAATCCGTCATTGCATCTGCCTCCCCAGCTCACGCACTCATGACCGTTTAATGGTCGAATAGAAGCGTGCTCAAGACAACCCATTGAATTAACTGTTTTTTGATGGGCTGGCGGCATTCTGTTCCGAGCAATGCCGAAACGATCCAATCTACAGGGTGAGAGATCATGATGATGCAAGCGTCAACGCCTGACGAGTCGAGCCTGACTCTGCGCCTGGATGCCCATGGTGAGATCGGCGAATTGAACGGCGATACGGACAGGCTGCTCGGCCGGTCCAGTGTCGAACTCTGGCGCAGGCCGGTGTCGGATGTGTTCAGTGCCGAGGCCAGCGCGACCCTGAGCCGGGCGCTGGGTGCCCTCTCCAAGGGGGAAGCGGGCGGCGCACATGTCATTACGTACGACCGGCCCGACGGCCTGCAGGCTCACTTCGGTCTGCGTGTGCGCCCGGCGGGCAAGGGACCGGCTGATGGATTCCTTGTCCATCTGGCGCCGACCAGAGCGCCTGACGCCTGGGAGGCTGCACCCATCGACAGTGCCGTCGTGGGCGGGGACGATGATGCCGGTGCCGGGCTGGATCGCATGGCCGGCCTGCTGGCCGATGGCAATCAGGACAAGGGCATCACGCTGATGTCGGTGGAAGGAGGGCTCGGCGCCTTCGGTTCGACAGACAAGGCGAGGGACTTCCGGCGTATCGTTGACGAACGTGCCCGAAACCTGGGCGCGAGCGGCACCACGGATCTGTCCGACGGGGCCTATGGCGTCGTGCATGGCAAGGACTATGACAGTGCCCGCCTGCTGAGTGACGTGGGGCAGGAAGCAGTATCCAGGGGCGTTCTGAAGGACGCCGGAGGTCTGGCGGCCCAGCAGGTCGTGTCCGATACGGGCGCCGTATCTGCCGCTGCCGCGCGCGGTACCCTTGGTCACATGCTTTCCGGCCTGCGCCGCGGGCTGAAGCGTGGTTTCAGCCGGTCGGGACTGGCGGAGGCGCATTCAGAGGCCATGACAGCTGCGGAGCAGATGCTGGTGGATGTCCGTCAGGCCATCTCCAGCGGCAGTTTCCAGCGCCGGATCCGCCCTGTCCTGAGCCTGAAGCGCAACAAGATCGCGATGCAGCTCGTGGGGGCGGACCTGAAGGTCGGGGACCAGATCGTGACGCCGGAACAGGTCTTTGGACTGGTCGAGGCGGATGACGTCCAGTGTGATTTCGAGGTCGCAGTCGTGGAACAGGCCATTCGCCAGCATCTGGAGGCCAGGACCTGGCAGTCGATTGCTTTCCGTGTGCTCGCCTCCATCCGCCAGGAATATCTGAAGCAGACGACCGTGCGGACACGCCTGGAGACCCTGGCGCGCAAGAGCGGCATCAGGAGCGAGTATCTGGTCCTGCGCCCCTACGAGGCCCTGAGCGGGAAGCTGAACGGCAAGGGCAGCGAGATGGTCGAACAGGACATGTCGGCATCCGCGTTGTGCCTGTCGGTGCCGGATTTCTATGCCTTCATTGCGGGCGACGCCGATCATCGCGCCGGTTCCCTGGTCAGCGGTGAAGGCGCGCGTGGCTATATCGAGGTATCGACGGATCGCCTGACCGGGCTGCTGGCGCAGAAGGACGGGCGCTTCCTCGTGCGGGGACTGATCGAGAACTGGCGCAACCGCCAGATCGAGCTGATTGCCACCAGTGTGAACCGTCCGGAGGACAAGCAGACCGTTTCGGACCTCGGCATTCGCTACGCGCGCGGTCAGCTGATCGGCGGATGGGAAAACCGCTACTGAGGCTTTGCAGCCTGACCCGCCGCATGCGAATGTGCGCCCATCACGGGTGACAGCGCGGGGAGGCGGGTTCCTTGTCGACAGGTGAGGAACGATTCCAGGACGCGACCTCCGCGCCGCCGGATTTCCTGCCACATGCAGCACTGTTCTGCTCGGTCGTCCTGCTGGGCAGTTCCTTCGTGGCCGCACGCGCGATCATGGAGCATTCGGACGCACCGGCGACCCTTGCGTTCCTGCGCTATTTCCTGGCTGCCGCCTGTCTGGTGCCGCTGGCCCTGCGCCGGTCACAATGGCAGATTGCCCGCGCCGATGTTCTGCTGGCACTGGGGCTCGGCGTCATGCAGTTCGGGCTGTTCCATCTGTTCGTGAACACGGCCCTGCAGGAGATACCCGCTGCACGTGGTGCGGTCATCTTCGCGCTGATTCCCATCCTGACAATGCTGATCGCGGCTGCGGGCGGGCGGGACCATGTCTCATGGTTCATGACCATCGCCGCCATCCTGTCGTTTGCGGGTGTCTCTCTCGCTGTTGGGGAGAAGGCATTCAGCGCGGATGTCGGCGGCGACAGCCTGTGGGGGGAGGGGCTGTTCTTCCTCGCCGTCTGTTGCGGTGCCACCTACAACGCCTTCTCTGCCCGGCTGTATCAGCGCTACTCGGTCGCGCCGATCTCCCTGCTGGCGATGCTGGGGGGCGTGATCATGATGTTGCCGTTCGCCGCCGCTGAAGGGATGTTCACCACGGGGCCGGGCTATTCGGAGAGTGACTGGTGGCTGGCGATCTATCTGGCCGTGGCGGGCGGCACGGCCAGCATGCTGCTGTTCAACTGGGGCCTGCGCCGACTGTCGCCTACACGGGCGGCGATCTGGGTACCGCTGAGCCCCATCGCCGCGACAGCGTTCGGAGCGCTGTTGCTGGATGAGGTGATCACGCCACTGTTCCTGGTCGGTCTGGCCTGCGCGGTGGCAGGCCCGCTTCTGGTAAGCTGGGGCCGGAGCAGGAGGAAGCAGAATGGCTGATCTGAAGGAAAAGGTCGCGGTCGTCACTGGCGCGGCACGCTATCGTGGCATTGGCCGGGCAATCGCACTGCGCCTTGCACGCGACGGGGCTGATGTCGTGGTCTCGGCACGCGGCGGCGGAAATGTGCCGGATCACGAGCTGGAGATGGGCTGGCAGGGCACCGCCTCACTCGTGGGCGAGATCGAGGGCATGGGCCGGCGTGCGCTGGCCATCGAATGCGACGTGACGGACCGGGCGCAGGTCGCCGACCTGATCGACGGCACGCTGAAGGCTTTCGGCAGACTGGATATCGTTGTCAACAACGCGGGCGTTCCCAGCGGCGCTGGTGCCACCCCGGTGGTGTCGATGGACGACGAGGAGTGGCTGCACACGGTCGATGTGAACCTGAACGGCGTCTACCACGTGTCGAAAGCGGGTGCCCGGGCCATGATCGACGCCGGAAACGGCGGCGCCATCGTGAATCTCTCTTCGACCGCCGGTCGGGTCGGCATGGCGAACTACGGGGCCTATTCCGCCACCAAGTTCGCGGTCATCGGCCTGACGCAGCAGATGGCGGTCGAGCTTGCCCCGTCCGGTATCCGGGTCAACTGCATCTGCCCCGGGTCAACCGACACCGACATGATGGATGGCACGTTCCGCCGGGTCGCCGGCCTCGTCGGGACGGAGTTCGAGCGCATCAAGAAGGGCGTGCGCAGGCAGGTGCCGCTGGGTCGCCAGGGTGATGTGTCGGAGCAGGCGGCGGCAGTGGCGTTTCTTGCCAGCGATGATGCCAGCTACATCACCGGCCAGACCCTGAACGTGGATGGCGGCCTGCGCATGGACTGAGGCCGCGTGTTCGACCCGCCGGACCGGCGTCAGGAAAGTACCCTCAGCAGTTCCTCATGCATGTTGGGGCCGGAGGCTATGACATTGCGGTGCCGGGGACGTTCCCGGTTGTAGATGAAGCCTTCGTTGGTATTGGTGGTGCAGCAGGCTCCGGCCTCCGTCAGGATGAGATCGGCCGCGGCGATGTCCCAGTCGTGCTTTCCGGCCATGGAGATCGCGGCGTCAAACCGGCCCGCCGCCACCAGCACCATCCGGTAGGCGATGGAGTTCATCCAGGTACACAGCATGTCGTCGCCCGGCTTCGGCCAGGTGAAATAGGTCATGTTGCGCTTGGCGGTCAGGTAGTGGGCGTCCCCCGTATTGTCGATCAGGCTGGGGGATATGCGTCGGCCGTTCAGCCTTGCCCCGGATCCCAGCGCGGCCTCGAAGAACTCATCCTTGGCCGGGTTGTAGACTGCGCCCAGGATCGGCTTGCCATCCTCCACCAGGGCGACGCAGACCGTGAACTCCGGTACGCCACGCATGAAGGCGCGGGTGCCGTCGATCGGGTCGGCGATCCAGACCCGCTTCCGGTCCAGCCGTGACGGGTCGTCCGCCGTCTCCTCCGACAGCCAGCCATAGTCGGGCCGGGCCTCGGTCAGACGCTGTTTCAGCAGGGTGTCGACGGCAATGTCGGCCTCCGTCACCGGATGGTCGTTGCCCTTGTCCCAGGTCTTCAGATCCGTGTCGAAATAGTCCATTGCGACCGCACCCGCGCGACGCACCGCATCCAGCAGCAGGCTGTGATCGGCGCTCAGGTGGTCGGGAACGCGCGGCACCCTCAGTTGCCCGCCACGGTCATGCCCTCGACCACCAGGGTCGGCGCATTGGTGCCATAGCGGAACGTCAGATCATTGGCAGGCGTCAGTTGCATGAACATGTCCTTCAGGTTTCCGGCGATGGTCATCTCCGACACCGGAAAGGCGATCTCGCCGTTCTCGATCCAGAAGCCGGCGGCGCCCCGGCTGTAGTCGCCCGTGACGCCATTCACGCCAAATCCAATCAATTCAGTAACATAGAATCCTGTGCCAACATTACGGATCAGGTCAGCAGCCGAGGCTTCGCCTGCCGCGAGATACAGGTTGGAGGTTCCGGGCGAGGGCGGTCCACCTGTACCGCGGGACGCGTGTCCCGTCGTCTGCAGCCCCAGTTGCCGGGCGGAAGCACAGTCGAGAATCCACGTCTGCAGATGCCCGTCGTCGATCAGGGCCAGCTCACGTCCGGCGATACCTTCTCCGTCCACCGCGCGGGACCGCAGGCCGCGTTGGCGCAGCGGATCGTCGATGATGCGGATACCGCTGGCAAAGATCTGCTGCCCCATCCGGTCCTTCAGGAAGGAACTGCCGCGCGCGACCGATGCGCCGTTGATGGCCCCGGCCAGGTGCCCGACCAGGCTGGAGGCCACGCGGGGGTCGAAGACGACGGGCACCTTGCCCGACGGCATCTTGCGCGCGCCGACACGTTTCACGGTCTTCTCGGCGGCGGTCCGGCCGACTGTCGCCGCGTCTTCGAGCGCAGACATGTGGCGGACCGAACTGAACTCGTAGTCACGCTCCATGTGGCCTTCCGCGTCCTCCGCGATGACGGAGCAGGAAAGGCTGAAACTGGAGATCGAATAGGCTGCGCCAAAGCGGACGCCGTCACCCCGGATGGCCAGCGCCACGCTGCCCGCGCCATATCCGGCGGAAGCCCCTTCGGACTGTTTCACACCATTGACGGCCAGCGCGGCCTCCTCGGCGATGCGGGCGCTTTCGATCAGGCTCTCGACTTCCGGCACGGTCGGGTCATGCAGGTCCAGGTCGGGCAGGTCCGTCGCAATCTGGTCCGCGTCGGCGATCCCGCACCAGGGGTCCTCCGGGCTTGCCTTGGCCATGGCGATGCCGCGCGCGGCAAGCTCGTCCATCATGTCCGATTTCATGTCGGTGGAGGACACGACCGCCTGCCGCTTGCCGACCATGCAGCGCAGCCCGACATCGAAGCTCTCCGAGCGTTCGATGTCCTCCGGCTTGCCCTGCCGGTAGGACGCGCCGAGGGACCGGCTTTCCACCATCACGGCATCGGCTGCGTCGGCGCCGCCCTTCAGGGCCCGGTTCAACAGATCGTCCAGCATCTCCAGGGCTCTGGCTTCGGCGGCGGCGCGATTGGTCATATGTGCAGGTTCCCGATCAGTTGCAGTCCGTCATATAGGCGTGTCGCCTGCCATGCCACAAGGGGTGGTGCGCCCATGGCGGGTGCGCCGACGCTACGGTCATGCGCACCCGGTATGGGCGCTGAACATGGTATTCCGGGGCCAATCTGGTTTATGACAGGGGAAGAGAAAGCCTGTCAGGGCGCTTGGCCCGCAACGGGGTTGCGCCGCGAGTGGCGCGGAGACCGGATCTGACGTGATCGAGAAGTTCAAGAATCTGCCAGGCAATGTGCGTGGCGCATTGTGGTTGCTGGCGGCGGGCATATTCCTGTCCGCGATGGGCGTCTTCATCAAGATGGCGGCTGCGGAACTGCATCCGTTCCAGATCGCGTTCTTCCGTGCCTTCTTCGGCCTCTGCATCGTTGCGCCCTTCGCCCTCCGGCACGGGCTGGGGACGGTGCGCACCTCGCGCCCGATGCTGCATCTGATCCGGGGTCTGATCGGCGGCGTGGTCATGCTGTGCATGTTCTATTCGGTGGCGCATCTGCCGCTGGCCCAGGTCACGGCGCTCAGTTTCACCAAGCCGCTGTTCCTGATCCCGCTGGCCGTGATCTTTCTGAGCGAGAAGGTGCGGATGCGGCGAACCATCGCCACGGCCGTGGGTTTCATCGGTGTCATCATCATGCTGCGCCCGGGCGGGGAGACGGATCCGGTCGCCTTCGTGGCGCTGTTTGCCGCGGCCCTGATCGCCGGGATCACGATCATGATGAAGATCCTGTCGCGGCTGGATGCGCCGACGACGCTCGTGTTCTGGTCCAGCATCATTCTCAGTCTCTGCACGCTGGGCCCCGCGCTCTGGTTCTGGAAGATGCCGAGCATGGAGGTCCTGCTGGTGCTGCTGGCCCTGGCCGTATGCGGCACCATCGGGCAGACCATGCTGATACGGGGCTATTCGGCGGGGGAGGCGATGGCGGTGACCCCGTTCGACTATGCCCGGCTGCTCTATTCGGGCCTGTTCGGCTACCTGCTGTTCTTCGAGGTGCCGGATGTCTGGACGGTCGTCGGCGCGCTCGTCATCGTTGCCTCGACGCTCTATATCGCGCGGCGCGAGGCGAAGGTGAAACCACATGATTCACGGCCTGCCACCGCGACGTTCGATGGTCCGGCGGGCACGGGCACGACTTCCATGCAGTCATCGTCGGTCAAACCGGCTGAACAGGGTGCTGACAAGCCACTCCACGTCGGCTAGAGGTCTGCCGAGCACGACTTTTCAAGAGGGAGGATGAACTGATGAATCTCAAGGATATGGCCGCCGTGATCACCGGCGGCGCGTCCGGTCTGGGTGAGGCAACGGCGCGTGAACTCGCGTCCGCCGGCGCGAAGGTCGCGATCCTGGACCTGAACGAGGACCAGGGTCAGAAGATGGCGAAGGAACTTGGCGGGGTCTTCGCCAAGTGCAACGTGGCTGATGAAGCCTCTGTCCTGGCAGCATTCGAGACCGCCAAGGCCGCCCATGGTCCGGCCCGGATCCTGGTGAACTGCGCAGGCATCGGCATTGCCGCCAAGACCACGTCGAAGGGCGAACCGCATGCCCTGGACATGTTCCAGCGTGTCATCAGCGTCAACCTGATCGGTACCTTCAACTGCATCCGCATTGCCGCAACGGAGATGGCGGCTCAGGACCCGACGGAGAACGGTGACCGCGGTGTCATCGTCAATACGGCATCGGTCGCCGCGTTCGATGGTCAGATCGGTCAGGCGGCCTATTCCGCGTCCAAGGGTGGCGTGGTCGGCATGACCCTGCCCATCGCGCGTGACCTGATGAATGACGGGATCCGCGTCTGCACCATCGCGCCGGGCCTGTTCGGCACCCCGATGCTGCAGAGCCTGCCCGACAACGTGAAGGAAGCGCTGGCAGCCACCGTGCCGTTCCCGAAGCGTCTCGGCGATCCTTCGGAATACGGCCAGCTCGCCCGCCACATCTGCGAGAACCAGATGCTGAATGGCGAGACCATCCGCCTCGACGGCGCCATCCGCATGGCCCCGCGCTGATCCAGCGCCTTTCAGCCCCGGCCATCAGGTCGGGGCTGAATTCCGCCGTTTGGTCCGCGATTGACGCTCAGGTCGCGCGGATCAGATCTGCGGCCCGTTCCGCGATCATGACGGTCGGGGCATTGGTGTTGCCGCCGATCAGGCTGGGCATGACCGACGCATCCACGACCCGCAGACCCTCCACGCCCCGCACCCGCAATTCCGGATCCACAACGGCGGCATCATCCTTCCCCATGCGGCAACTGCCGACCGGGTGATAGATCGTTTCCGCCTTGCGCCGCACGAAGGCTTCCAACGCCTCCGGTCCCTGCACATCCGCGCCGGGATGAAGCTCGTGCGCCATGTGCTGTGCGATTGGCGGTGCGGCCAGGACCTGCCGCCCGATCTCCACGCCGCGGATCATCTTCTGCAGGTCATCCGGGTGATCCAGGTAATTCGGATCGATCAGCGGATCGGCCATGGGATCAGGTGACGCCAGTCCGATGTGGCCACGGCTCTTCGGGCGCAGGTCACAGCAGTGCAGCGTGAGACCATGGGCATAGATCCGCGTCTTGCCGTGGTCGTCGCTCATCACCGGCAGGAAGTGATACTGCAGGTCGGGCAGGGGCTCGTCCGCCCGGCTGCGCGTGAAGATTCCGGCCTCCGCGAAGTTGCTGGTCAGCAGGCCGGTGCGCTGCTTCCTATATTCGCGGATCGCGCCCGGCAGGCGGCTCAGGCCGCGCCAGGTGAACGCGAATCCGATGTTTGTCGAGGTGTGCTGCACCAGTGAGATGTCGAGATGGTCCTGCAGGTTGCGACCGACTTCCGGCGCCTCGTGAACCTGTGCGATGCCATGTTCGGCCAGGACCTTGCCCGGCCCGACACCCGACAGCAGCAGCAGGTGCGGCGAATGCACCGCCCCGCCGGACAGCAATACTTCCCGCGTGGCACCGATGCTCTCGTCGGCCGTCTGTCCCTGCCGACGGAAATCGATACCCACGGCGCGACCGCTCTCGATCCGGACGCGCGTGGCCCGCGCGCCGGTGATGACACGCAGGTTGGGTCGCTGCACGCCCTGCAGATAGGCGTGCCAGACGCTGTGGCGCTGGCCGTCCTTCTGGGTCAGCTGATAGAGACCGGCCCCTTCCTGTCGCGGGCCGTTGAAGTCATCCGTCTCGCCGATCTGGGCGCTGGTCGCCGCCTCGACGAACATGTGCGACAGCGGGCTGGGGCTGCGCGGGTCCATGACGTTCAGCGGGCCGCCCTGACCGTGCAGGTCATCCTCGATGCGTTCATTGTTCTCCGCCCTGCGGAACAGCGGCAGCACGCTTTCCCAGTCCCAGCCCGGGCAGCCTTCCTCGCTGGCCCAGCGGTCATAGTCGGCACGGTGACCGCGAATGTAGACCATGCCGTTGATCGCGCTGGAGCCGCCGAGCGCCTTGCCGCGGGGCCAGAACATGCGGCGACCGCCCAGGTTCGGCTGTGGCTCGGTCTTCAGCAGCCAGTTGGTCTGCTTGTCCTGCATGGTCTTGACCAGTCCGGCAGGCACGTTGATCGACCAGTGGTCACCGGTTGTCCCTGCCTCGATCATGCAGACGGAGGTATCGGGATCCTCGCTGAGACGACTGGCAAGCACGCAGCCTGCGGAGCCGCCACCGACAATGATGAAATCGAACTGGTCCATGGCTGACATCTCCCCAAAAGCCGCGCGTTCTGGCTTACAACTGACTGCGGTTCATTACAAACAGGAAGCGACAGACGGGCGGTCTGGCGCATTTCGTGCCCGTCCACTTGACCACCACACGGCCTGCCCCAATTCTGTCGCATGACATTGGGGAGGACGTGAGATGGCAATTTCAGCGGAAGAGCATCCGAAGAAGTCGGTCGAGGTACTTGGTCGCAAGATGAGTTACGTCGAGATGGGGGAGGGTGATCCCATCGTCTTCCTGCACGGCAATCCGACCTCCTCCTACCTCTGGCGCAACGTGATGCCGCATGCGAAGGGCCTGGGGCGCTGCATCGCGCCGGACCTGATCGGCATGGGGGATTCCGAGAAGCTGCCGGACTCCGGTCCGGACCGGTACCGCTTCGTCGAGCACCGCCAGTATCTCGACGGCTTGCTTGAGGCGCTGGGAGTCACGCGGAACGCGATCTTCGTCATCCATGACTGGGGATCGGCGCTGGGGTTCGACTGGGCCAACCGGCATCGGGAGGCGATGCAGGGCATCGCCTACATGGAAGGCATCGTGCGACCGGTGCTTTGGGACGAATGGAACGAAGCCTCACGCCCCGTGTTCGAAGGCTTCCGCTCCCCCGCCGGGGAGAAGATGGTGCTGGAGAAGAACATCTTCGTGGAGAGGGTGTTGCCCGGCTCCGTGCTGCGCGGCCTGACCGATGCGGAGATGGCCGTCTATCGCCGTCCCTTTGCCGAGGCCGGGGAGGACCGCCGCCCCACACTGACCTGGCCGCGCCAGATCCCGATTTCGGGCGAACCGGCTGATGTTGTCGCCATCGTGCAGGACTATTCGGACTGGATGGCCGAGAACGAGATGCCGAAGCTGTTCGTGAACGCGACGCCGGGGGCGATCCTGACCGGCGCGGTCCGTGACTACTGCCGGGGCTGGAAGAACCAGACGGAGGTCACTGTGAAGGGCAGCCACTTCATCCAGGAAGATTCACCTGACGAGATCGGTGGCGCGATCGCTGACTGGGTTTCCGGAATTCGCGGCTGACGATCCGGAACCCGGGGCGCGGATCAGGCGCTGAGTCGCACCTGCGGGTGGATCACCCGGCTGAGGGGGAAGCGCACTGTGATGATCGTGCCCACGCCTTCATCTGATTTGATCACCAGGCTGGCGTCATGCAGCTTGGTCAGCGCCGCCGTCAGGGGCAGGCCCAGTCCGGTGCCTTCGGCGGAGTAGATCAGGCTGTCGCTGGCGATCTGGGTGAAGGGTTCGAAGGCGCGATTGATGTTGGCCTTCGAGATGCCGATGCCGGTATCCCGAACGGTTGCCGCGATGCGTCCGTCCGCTTCCACCTCGATGGTCAGAGAGACTGTCCCGTTCTCGGGCGTGAACTTGATGCCGTTGGTCAGCAGGTTCAGCATGATCTGGCTGACCGCCCGTTCGTCGGCACGCAGGATCGGCAGGTCGGGCTGCACGCGTATCAACAGGTCGACCTTGCTGTCGCGGGCGTTCGAACTGAGCATGCGCTGACAGGATTGGGCGATCTCTGTCAGATCAACCTCCGTATCGATCAGGTCGAACTTGTTTGCTTCGATCTTTGACAGGTCAAGGATGTCATTGATCAGCGACAGCAGGTGCTGGCTGGCGCTGTTGATGTCATCGGCGTAGTCGCGGTAGCGGTCATTCTGCATCGGGCCGAACATCTCGGTGCGAATGATGTCGGAGAAGCCGATGATGGCGTTCAGGGGCGTCCGCAGTTCGTGACTCATGTTGGCAAGGAACTGCGATTTCGAGGAGTTGGCCAGTTCCGCCTGGGTGAGTGCCTCGCGAAGCCGGGAGCTGGTCCTTTCGTGGCCCGCGACTTCGTTGGAGAACTTGCCCAGGACGAGGTTGTATTGGGAGGCGATCTCGCCTGCTTCCGTGAAGGGCTCGACATGGACCGGGCGGCTGAAATCCCCGGTCTTGCGATGAACCTCCATTGCGGACACCAGATCGACCAGCGATGTGCTGGCGCCATGCTCCGACGTGTTCAGCCCCACGTCCTCGTGCGCGCGGGAGACGCGAAGGGGCAGGAAGCGGTTGACCAGCAGCAGCAGAGGCCAGGCAATCCCGAAACTGACAAGTCCGGCGCAAACGACACCCAGTGCCTGCACGCCAAGCTGATCCAGGCGATCGAGGCCGGTGCCCAATCGTTCGAGATCTCCCAGCAGGGCGACGGCGAGTGTTCCCCAGATGCCCGCGAACAGATGCGAGGGAACGGCATTCACCACATCATCGATCTTCAGACGCGCCAGCAGCCATGCGCCACCGATCCCGACCAGACCACCGATGGCGCCGATCAGGATTGCTGACGGCCCGGTCGTGGCATGGGCGCTGGCGGTGATTGCCACAAGCCCGGATATGGCACCGGTCGCGGCCGGTACCGCTGCGGGGCGACCTTCGCGCAACCAGGTGTATCCCAGAACCGCAAGGCTGCCCGAAACGCCGGCAAGCATCGTGTTCAGCAGGATGACCGGAACATTGCCGTTCAGCGCAAGCTCACTGCCGCCATTGAAACCGAACCAGCCGATCCAGAGCAGGAAGATGCCAAGGATCGCGGTGGAGGGATTGTGGGGTTCGATGGGACGCCCGTTCTCGCCGAAGCGACCATGGCGCGGCCCGATGACAATGATTGCTGCAAGCGCCACCCAGCCCCCGATGCTGTGGACCACGGTTGACCCGGCAAAATCCACGAAACCCAGGGCTTCCAGCCAACCGGCCTGCGCCAGGTTCAGGCCACCCCAGGCCCAGTGGCCGAACAGGGGATAGATCAGAACGCTGACAAGCCCGGCGATCATGAAATAGCCACGGAAGCTCATCCGTTCCGCCACCGCGCCGGAGACGATGGTTGTCGCGGCACCACAGAATGCGACCTGAAAGAAGAAGAAGGCGATCTCCTGGGCGACAGGCTTGCTGCCTGCCCCCGGATCGAACAGGAAGGCGCTGGTGCCGAACAGACCGATCTCGCTGGCACCGAACATGAGGCCATAACCGGCCAGCCAGAACAGCATCACCGCCAGACAGAAGTCGGCGATGTTCTTCATGGCCACGTTGATCGTGTTCTTGGCCCGTACCAGCCCGATCTCCAGACAGGCGAAGCCGGGTTGCATGAGCAGCACCAGCACGGTGCAGATCAGTATCCACAGTAGATCTATGTGGGCGCCCAATTCCTGCACTGTACATCACCTGAACTGTCGACTACGCACGTCCCTGACTGCCCGAAATATAAACTCAGGGTTTCAACAACTGGTTAATGAACCAGTTCGTCGTGCACAATACCCAAGTGTATCAAGCGTCTAAAGGCCCAGAACCAGTTTGGCGATGATATTGCGCTGGATCTCGTTGGAACCGGCATAGATGGTCGCGGCCCTGTGGTTCAGATGACGGGGCAGGGCGGTGAGCGCATGTTCCGGCCCCACGGCGCTGATATTTGTCCCCACGGTGCGGGCAGCCTTCTGGTCCGGCCAGGCGTGATAGGCGACGGCTTCTGTCGTCAGTTCCGCCGCGCGCTGCAGGATTTCGGAGCCCCGGACCTTCATCATGGAGGATGCGGCACCGGGTGTCCGTCCCTCCGCCAGCGCACAGAGCGCCTGCTTTTCCACATGCTCCAGCGCCAGCGTATCGCATTCGGCCTCGGCGATCCGCGTGCGGAAGGTCATGTCGTCGATCAGCCGTGATCCATCGCCGTCACGCTCCGCCTGGGCGACGGCCTTCAGGTGGGCCAGCGAGGCGTGCAGACCGGGACTGTAGCTGTTGCCGCCACGCTCGAACTCCAGCAGGTACTTCGCGACCGTCCAGCCATCATTCTCCCGCCCGACAAGATTGCTGGCCGGAACCCGCACATCCTCGAAGAAGACCTGATTGACCTCGTGGTCACCGGCCATGGTGATGATCGGATCGACCGTGATTCCCGGCGCCTTGAAGTCGTCGATCAGGATGAAGGAAATACCCTCCTGCGCCTTGCCTTCGGTGCTGGTCCGTACGAGACAGAACATGCGATTGGCATGCTGGGCGAAGGTGGTCCAGATCTTCGAACCATTGATGATGTAGTCATCACCGTCGCGCACTGCACGGGTCTTGAGCGATGCCAGATCCGACCCGGAACCGGGTTCCGAGTAACCCTGGCACCAGACGTCCTCTCCCGACAGGATGCGGGGCAGGTAATATTCCTGCTGCTTCGGCGTGCCGAAGTGCATCAGCACCGGCCCGACCATCTGGACACCCATGACCAGCGGGACCGGCGTTCCGGCGGCGGCGCACTCGGCATTGAAGATGTAGAGCTGCAGCGGCGACCAGCCCGGACCGCCGAACTCCGGCGGCCAGGTCGCTGCTGACCAGCCCCGGGAGGCAAGGGTCCGGAACCACTTCATGCCGATCTCGAAATCGCTGAAGGGCCCCGTTGTCAGACGTGCGCCGTCGCGCATCTCGTCAGTCAGGTTCTCCGCGATCCAGCCGCGCACCTCGTCGCGAAAGGCCACATCTTCTTCGGTCAGGCTGAGATCCATTTGGCTGTCCTCCCCAGAGCAGTCCGGGAATGGTAGGCGCTGCGCGGGATTCAATCCAGTGGCAGTACGTCTCCAAAGCGCTCCGGCATCTGCAATGGACCCATGTGTCCTGCGCAGGCGATCGTTACGCGCCGGGCCTGCGGCAGTGCATCCACCAGCCGATCCAGAATACGTGCGGCGGGCGGCGGACCCTTCTCGCTGCCGACAAGGGTCACAGGTACCCTGATTGCCGCGTAGTGAGACGCGAAGTGCGCATCGAAGCTGACATTCGCCGTATCCGCGTTGATCTGCGGTGCCATGGCGACAATGCTCTGTCGTGCCTTCTCCGGCAGGTCATCCCATCTGTCGCCGTTCCACAGGGATATGAAGTCGCGTACCGCCTCCTCAGCACGCCCTTCGGCCATCAGGGGGGCGATGCGGGAAACCGCGCGGGTATCCTGGGACAGTACCTCTGCGTCTTCCGCATGCTCGCGCAGGACACCGATTGCCACCGGTTCGAAGACCGTGATCCGCCGCATGGGCACGCCTTCGGCAGCCAGCCGCAAGGTCACGAACCCGCCCATGGAGTGTCCGAAGACGGGCAGGGGCGACACCGCCTGTTCCAGGAAGTGGTTTGCCACGACCATGTGGCGCGCCATGGCATCCGGCCCGGTCACAGAAGTGGCACCATAGCCGTCCAGGTTGGGCAGGACGGCGCACCAGCCCCGTGCGGCCGCAATCTCCGCCAGCCGGATCAGGCTCGCCGCGCCGGTGCCGGAGGCGTGCAGCATCAGCAGTTGCGGCGCGTCCTCCGGTCCGACCTCGAAGCCATCAATGATGCCGATGCGGGTTTCCCGCCGAAACGGCCTGATCATCCGAAGCTTATCAGCCTTCCATGCGGGCGACCGTCTGGCCTTCCGCCACGGCCTCGTCCTTCTCCACCAGTATCTCCGTAATCTTGCCGGAGACAGGTGCCACTACCGGAATCTCCATCTTCATGGATTCCAGGATGATCACGGCATCCTCTTCCTCGACCGCCTGACCGACCTCGGCCTCGATCAGCCAGACCTTGCCTGCGATCTCCGACTTGATCTCGATTTCCGCCATGTGCCCTGTCTCCCCAAATTGCACGTGTCCGAATGGATGGCGCGGAGCCTAATGCGGCTTCGTCAATAAGTGAACGGCCAGCTCTGCATATGATGTGCGCCTAATCCGCCGGTGCGTCGGGGCTGATGTGCCTCCAGCATCCGGGCGAGCCATTGTCGGGTGTCGCGCGGGTCTATGACGTCATGGGCCAGATACTGCCCCGCCAGGTCGTAGGGGGAGCAGCCAAGCGAATATTCGTCCACGGCGGCGGCGAAGCGTTCCGGCTCCGCCTTCGGGTCGAGGCCGGTCACGATGGAGGCTGCGACAGCCGGGTCGACAAAGCTGATGTCCGCGGTGAACCAGCACGCCATCTCGCTCGACCGCCCGCCGCCCATGTTGATGTAGGCCTGCCCGTAGGACTTGCGCATGACCACCGACAGGACCGGGACCGTGGCAAGTTCCAGGGCCTGCATGAAGTTCATGATCTTTCCGGGCACCTTCTTGTGCTCGCCTTCGACACCGATCAGGAATCCCGGGACATCGGCCAGGAAGATGATGGGCACGTTGAAGCTGTCACAGCTCGCGATGAAGCTGGTGGCCTTGTCGCAGGAATCGACGTCCAGCGCCCCGCCCTTGAACATCGGATTGTTGGCGATGATGCCGACCGTGCGGCCCTGGATGCGCGCGAAGCAGGTGACCAGCGAACGTCCGAAGCGTTCCTTGATCGGGAACATGCTGTCGCGATCGACGATCAGGTTGATGACCTTGCGGACATCGTAGGTGCGTCGGCGCTCCTCCGGAACCAGGTCCAGGATACGGTTGGCGTCATCGCCGGAGCCGGCGGGAACATCTGCCAGTGGCGGCAGCTCCTCGCAGTTGGAGGGGAGGTACGAAAGATAGTCACGGATCGCCTGCAGGGCCTCTTCGTCACTGTCGACGGCCAGGTCGGCCTTGCCCGTGATCTCGGTCTGCACACGCCAGCCGCCCATTTCCTCCGGGTCGATCTGTTCGGAAATGGCAACGGTGTTCACCCGCGGACTGGTCACTGCCATGACCGCGCCCTTGCGCATCACCACGAAGTCGGAAACGGAAGCCACCCAGGTTCCGCCGCCGAACGACATGCCCAGTACCGCGTCGGCCCAGGGAACCAGCCTGCGACGGCTGAAGATGAAGCCTTCGCCGACACTGCCCATGCCGACCGCCCCCATGATGTCGGGAATGCGGGCACCGGAGCATTCCGAGAGATAGACAAACGGAACACCGTTCTTCTCGGCGGTCCGCCACATCTTCATCGACTTGTTGCTGTTGTTGATCGCACTCGATGAGCCCAGCGTCGTGAAATCCTGGGCGCAGACGACGACCTCCCGCCCGTCAATCCGACCGTATCCGTCCACGACGCCATCCGCCGGGCTCTTGTCTTCCATGCCGGGCCGGCGGGAAACCGCGAACAGGCCGGTCTCGTGGAAACTGTCGGGATCCAGCAGCGCCTCGATCCGCTGGCGCGCATTCAGAATTCCCGCCTCGGCACGTTCGGCTAGTCGCTTTGGCGACCCCATTGCCCTGGCCTTGGCGATGCGCCGCTCATGCTCTTGAATGTGATCTTTCCAGCCCAATTGCTCTCCCCCCTCATGGAATCCGGGCAGAGTCTGCTGTCCGGACAGATCGTGTGCAAGCCGCAGGGGCGAATTGGTGGAACGAATAATTGCCGGTTGCATCGGTCCGGCACTTGATCCACTCTTCGGCGGTTGCTAGGCCAATATTTGCCATGATAATTGCCTGTTGGATGACCTGATCGTCGATAATCCCGACGCCGCAGGCGTGCCGCAATGGCACCTCGAATTTCAAGTGGATGGACCCGCGTAGCGCTTTTCCTGAAGGAACCTGGGAAGCGGATGGGGTCCAGCCTAGAGAGCCCGGAAGAACGGGCCAGGTGTTGCGAGCGAAGTCTGAGAATTGCGGGGCGCTTGAGCTCCATGTCATTTCACGGAACCGATGTCAGGGCACTGGAATGGAGCAGCGGGAGTTCAGTGGCAAGGATCCCATCGAGATCCTCTATATCGATGACGACTATGAGGATTTCCTGCTGACCGAGGCGATGCTCTCGTCCAGGGCGCGCAAGGATTATCGCCTGGAGTGGGCCGAGAGCGCCGAAAGCGGGTTTGCCGCTCTCCAGAAGTCCAATCCCGATGTCTGCCTGGTCGATTACAGGCTGGGTCGCGACAATGGTGTTGATTTCGTGCGCCGGATTGTCGAGAGCGGCTACGGTGGTCCCGTCATCCTGCTGACCGGAATGAGCGACGAGGAACTGGATCAGGCAGCCCGTGGTGCGGGTGCCGTCGACTATCTGGTCAAGCGTGATGTCAATGCCACGCTGCTGACCCGTGCCATCCAGTACGGCCTGCGCCAGAAGCGCAAGGAGCAGGCACTTTCCAGACAGACGACCACTGACGCGCTTACTGGCTTGCGCAATCGCGTCGCGTTTGATCGGGAGCTTGAACGGGTCGTGGCGACCAACCGGCGATCAGGCAACGCCTTTGCGGTCATCCTGCTCGACATGGATCATTTCAGGTCGATCAACGACGGTCTCGGCAAGGATGCCGGGGACCGCGTGCTGGTCGAGGTCAGCAACCGGCTGAGAAGCTGTTGTCGGGAAGCCGATGTCGTCGCCAGATGGGGCGGCGACCAATTCGCGATCATCTGCGAGGGGCTGGCGAGCGCCACCGACGCCTCGATTCTGGCGGAACGCATTCGGGCGAGCATTGCCGAACCCTTCACGATCGACGACTGGACGACAAATACGACGGGCAGCCTCGGCGTCTATTACAGCAGTGCCGGCAGCCGCGATTTCGACAATATCGTCCGTCGGGCCGATCATGCCCTGCTCAATGCCAAGAAGGCGGGGCGCAACCGGGTCGCATTCTTCGATGACCCGACAAACGCGATCCTGGCCCGGCGCGCCGGTATCCGGTCCCTGACCGAGGCCGCCGTCATCGATGGCAGGATTGGTTTTGCCTCCCAGCCGATTGTCAGCATGGACCGCGGGAAGGTCGAAGGCCTGGAAATTCTGATGCGGCTCCGGGATCGTCATGGCAAAGACATCTCCGCCGAGGAAGTCGTCTCCGTTGCGATGGGAAGCGATCTGATCTGGGATGTCACGCGCCTGGCGATGCTGCGTGCTGCCGAGGCACAATCGGCATTCGCCGAACGGGACGACCGTGATCCCATGCCATTTGTCGGGATCAATCTTGCAGATCGCCAGATGGCTCGCCCCGGTGCGCTGGAGCGGCTGGAACGGTTGATTGCCGGGAGTGGCATTGCCCCGGGAACCCTGGAATTCGACATATCCGAGAAGGCCGTGGCCGCCGACCCTGATCGGACCCTGTGGATCATCGACGGCATCCATCGGCTGGGCGCGCGTGTGGCACTCGACGACTTCGGAACCGGAGACATGTCGGTCCTGCAGCTGGCCCGTCTGCCGATTGATCGGTTGAAGATCGACAGAAGCCTTGTGCGCGACGCGGCGCATTCCCCGTCCAGCAGGGCTGTCTGCG